>CAYVDQ010000017.1:0-13339 GCA_964450615.1 uncultured Eubacteriales bacterium
AAAATATTGACAAAATCTTTAAAACTGTAGGGGTTCGAACACATAGGTCAAAAAAACAAAGGGATTCGAATTTGTGCTACCCTTCCAGAAAAATAAAGCACCCCTCACGGGGTGCTTTATTTTTTATCAAAGAGACGAGGGGAATCGAAAGCCCGTATAGAAAACGCCACGGTGTGGCGTTTTTAGGGCGTCGCGTTTCACTGCCCTACCGCGCTGTACCGAAACTTATACCATAAGAGCAGAAAGGCTGACATACGGGTCTGTTTTTTGTTTTTAAATTGACGCAAAAACGCCCTCCATATGGAGGGCGTTTGCTATTGGGGGATTAGAATTCATTCGAAAAATAACGGGAATAGAGCAACCCTTCGGAATCGCCCGTTACCATCACAGCATCATTGGCGATTTCTTCGGCTGTGCGTACATCGTCGAATACGTTTACCGAATAGATCGTGCCTTTGAAGTACTGTGCGTTTTGATAGCGATAATCGCCGCCGACACAGAAGCTGTTGGTGCAATCAGTGGGCACGGCGGCAGCCATCGTAATGGTTTCGGAATAGACGCCGTTGATATACAGGGAAATGTCGGTGCCATCGACCGTGAAGGCAAGGTGTGTGAATGAGTCTGAACGGACATCGGCTTTAAACAAAGCCGCGTAAGACACGCCGTTTACCTTATACCAGAAACGCGCTTGACCATTGGTATAGATCTCAATGCTGATCTGGTTTTGTGTACCGTTGTTGTAGTTGCTGAACAAAACGCCGCCGCGCAAATGCGATCCATAGGATTTGGGGAGAATGAAGGACATCTCAAAAGTGCGCGGGGTGCCGCTCAAGGCGTCAACAGTGAACAGTTCCTTGTCGGTCGGTGTTAAGCCGGCGTTACCCGTATAATCGACGGTTTGACCGATCGGTGCGATCTCGCAAAGAGTGAGAACTTGTTTGCACCCGGTACATTCTTTATGCTTGATGCCTTTGGCGGTCTGCGTGGCATCAAAGTCCACGATCCACTCGCTTTCCGTATGCACACCGCTGGCATTTCCCACACAAGCGGATGATTTGGTGAAGCGTTGACTGTACAGTAACCCCTCTGTGCTCACCGTTTCGGTAAAGGCATCAGTCTGAATCTGCTCCGCTGTTTTCACCTGACTGTACAGATTGACGGCATAGATACGACCCTTAAAATACTGAGTGTTCCAAGCACGGTTATCGGTACCGATGCAGAATCCTTTTGTGGCATTGGGAATGGTGACGGGGAGTACGGCAACATCGACTTTCGATCCGTTAACGTACAAAGTTGCCGTACAGTTGTCGATCGTTAGCGCCAGATGGACAGGTGAATCCGAACGAATATCGGCGTTAAAGATGTGGGAAACACGCTGTCCTTCTTTGAAGAAGAATAAGCGCACCTGGCCTTTATCAAACACCTCAAGGTTAAGTTGATCCTCTAAACTGTTGTCGTAGTTTCCGACAATGACACCGGCGCGTTCGTCGAAATCCGGCGAAACCCAGACGATCGTTTCAATGGTTTGAGGAGGTGCCGTGAACGTATGATCAATCGTAAAGCGGTTAAACGCATCAAACGTTTTGCCATCCTGCATATCGACGGGGAGTTTGCTTTCGGTGGTAGTGAATTGTTTGGAATACAAAAGTGTATTCGGTGATGCCGAAACCACGATGCGATCCTGACGCACTTGCTCTTCGGTGCGCACCTCGCTGAACACGTTGACAGAATAAATCGTACCTTTGAAGTACTGCTCATTACCTGTACGATTGTCACCGCCGATGCAGAAGTTTTCGCGTATATCGGACAGGGTGGTTTGCAACGTACCGGTTTCGCAGAGGGTGCCGTTCACATACAGAGAAACGGTTTGGCCGTCGATCGTTACCGCCAGATAGGTGGGTGATGAGGAACGGATGTCGGTGGTGAAGAAATGGTTGTATGCGACACCGCCCACTTTATAATACAAACGCGGTGTGCCGTTCTGATAGATCTCCAAATTCAACTCATCACTCGTCATGCCGGAATAGTTGCCGAAAACGACACCGCCGCGCTGTGTATAATCGGCAGGCAGTTGTATAACCGCTTCAATGGTGCGCGGTGAACCGTTGAGAGGTGCCAAAATCCGATGGGAAGTTAAGCCGTTAAAGGTTTGACCGTTGATGCCGTTGACTGCTTCGGTTTTGGTGTCATCCAAGGGGAATGAAGCGGAGTAGAGCAAGCCATCGGTGTCGGTCGGAACAGCAGATACGTCCGCACGAATTTCTTCCGGTGTACGAACATCCTCAAACAGGGAGACCGAGTGAATCGCACCTTTGAAATACTGTGCGTTGCCTTCGCGGTTGTCACCGCCGATACGGAAGTTTTGGTAAGTTGCCGCGAATTCATGCTCCAAGGTGGCGGTTTCGGCAAATTCACCGTCAACGTACAGTGTGGCGGTCAATCCGTCGATGGTGAGTGCCAGGTGAACGGGTTTGTCGGAACGAACGTCTGTGCTGAAATAGTGGGTGAATGCATAGTACTTATCGCGGACAAACAAACGCGGACGGCCATTGTCGTAGATCTCGAAGTTCAACTCCGGTTCTGTACATATACCGCCGGAATAGTTTCCGAGAATGACACCGCCGCGGCCTTGGTGGTGTTTCGGCAGACGAACAACGGCTTCAATGGTATATGGTGTTTGATCGACCGCAAGCGGAATAGTCGAGGAGATATCCGCGGTGAAGAATTGCGCCGTTAAGGAGAATTGTTTCACCGTATAATATGCAGAATACAGTAACGAGGGTGTACTATCGGTGACGATCAACATATCGGCGCTGATTTCGCTTTCCGTTCGCACGTCGCCGAAGAGGTTCACGGAATACAACGTGCCGCGGAAGTAACCGGAGTTGTCTTCGCGAGTATCGCCGCCGATGTGGTACTGTGCGGTAGCCGAGGGAATCGGTGCTGTCAACGCCACGGTTTCGGTCGGCACGCCGTCCACATACAGAGTAGCACTCGTCCGGTTGATGGTGAGTGCCAGGTGAACGGGTTTATCAGAGCGAACGTCGGTCGTGAACAGATGCTCATGTTTCGTACCGTCGGTCTCCACAAACACCAGATTCGGCTTGCCAAGCTCTGCAATTTCAAAATTTATCTGACCGTTTCCGACGATCACACCGCCTGCCCCGTTGACGGACGGGGAAAGTTGCAAAGTGGCTTCCAAGGTCAGCGGTGCGGTCACAAAAGTATGTGGAATGATATCCTTTGTGGCAGCGGTAAAGGTCTTACCGCTTTGTTGTATACCGGCAGGCATATACAAATCTTTTTCGGTGAGATAGCCGGTGTAGAGGAGGGATCCGTCTGCGTCGTCGGTGACGAATAACAGGTCACGACTGATCTCTTCGGCGGTACGCACGTCATTGAACAAAGCGGCTGAATAAATCCGTCCGTTGAAGAACGGCAGATAATTCGTGCGATTATCGCCGCCGATCTTGAAGTTGGAAGCGGATGTCGGATATGCCACGGGCAGCGTTTTGGTTTCCGCTAACGTGCCGTTGATATAAAGCGACGCGATTTGATCGTCCACGGTGAGGGCGAGGTGCACCGGTTTGTCCGAACGGACATCCGTTTGGAAAATGAGGTCTGCTCGTTCTCCGTTCTCGTTGACGTAGAACAAGCGCGGCTGGCCGCTATAGTAGACCTCAAAATTCACCTGCGTGCCGTCAGCGCCGTAGTTTCCGAGGATGACACCGCCGCGCTTAGCATGTCTTGCGGAAAGTTGAAGCACTGCTTCAAATGTTTTGGGCAGTTGGTCAACACCTGTATCGACGAACGAATCGGGGTCGTTTGTGAAGGTTTTACCTGTCACATCATTGGCAAGCACTTGATTTTCCTGTGCAAAACGGAGTTCCTGCGTTTTGATGCGTTCACCGCACACGGAGCAATTCTTGTGACGGATACCGTTTTGCTCAACGGTGGGTTCGCGGTCGACGACCCATTCGCCGTCTTGGTGGACGACACCGGTCTTTTTGATGTGTCCGCAAACAGTACATGCGCGATAGGTGTAGCCATCTATATCGGTGGTTGAGGGCATGTACGTTTGCTCGTCGCCGTAAGTGTGTTCCACGAAATCCTGGGTTGTGGTGTTTTGGGCGAAGGTGGAGAATACGCTGTCCTCCGCACAGGTCGTTTCCTTGATGACCAATGCAAAGTTGGACTGATAGCCCATGGAACCGCTGTGCATGTTGGTGGAGTTGTGCAGGGTGACATAGTACCGCTGACCATTTTCCACGTACGAGAACATCAAATCTTTATTGTGCACCTGTCCGCGTTCCCATTTGTTGATGGAAACGTAGCCGATATCGGTGCCGACCTTCAGATCGTTGAACGTAGTGGGATCAAACGATTCCATATTGGCATAGATCTTATTGTTGGGATTGCGGTTTTGATGGAATGCCTCGATGATCATGTTTTCCATGTCCTGACCGAGGGCGAAACCGCCGCTGTATTCGGCGGCATTCCAGGAGAAGAGGATATAATCCTCGGAGTTGTACAGTTTGCGCAGGTATTTGCAGTACGGGCTGTTCAATTCATCCCACGCGACCGTGCCGCCGCCGAGAGGTGTGAAATACAGTTCAAACACGTCGTCGGTTTCACTGCCGAGGTAGACGATCTGCTCGTCTGCCGCAATCTCGTTTCCGCGACCTTCCGAGATGAGCTTTGTCTGTTCGGTGTTCATCGCGTTAATGAGGTTCTGGAATTCGTACACACCTTCCTGGTAGCGGGAGTATTTCTCCACAAGACGCAGGTAGTTGGTAGCAATGCGGTACAGATCTGCATGACCGGAAACAATGGTACCGGTCTGCAATTTCCAGTTGGCATTGGTACCGGATGAGTTGATGCCGTCCAAGTTGGAACTGGAGGTCCAGATCGCGTTTTGGTGCTCCACACCGTTCATGTCGAGATAATGCGACACCGCACACATTTTGGTGTGCATCATGTCGGTACCGCCCTTGCTTCCAAGCGGCCATTCGCAAAAACGGAAGTTCAGATAATCACTGACGACACCGTTTTCCACATAAGCGGGGTCACACGGCAGATCGGCTTTGGAACCAAAATAGGTAATCATATCTTCGCCGGCGGTCAGCGGGTAGCCGTCCAACTGACCGATCGCATTGACGTGAATACCCATTTTGGCGGCGGATACCAACAGGTATGCCACGCGCACAAAACCGTATTCATCGTAATCTACACCGGCTAATTGCCGCATGTAACCGAAATACCGTCCGTTACGGTTGATGTTGACTGCCGCCTGCGTGGAGAAGCGATAAGCAGAGATGTCAATGTAGACCTCTTCGTCCGGATGTGCCTGTTTATAGAGCATGGCCTGATAAATGAGCAAGCCTTCGCCGACAGTGCAGTTGTCGGCTTTGCTGCTGGTGGGATAGACAAACGTATCCACCGTGACCGTTCCGCCATTGATGTTCGGGAAGGTGGTTACGTTTTTGCTCATGAAGTTAGAACTGTTGTCCAGGCGGGGAAGTTTGTTGTAATAACTATTGATGTTGGCATCGCTGGAATTTTGTGCCAGATCGAAGATCTCTTGTACCGGGACCGGCGTTTTTTGTGTTGTCGGTTTATCCGTAACGTCCTGATTGCTGACATAATCCGTGTAGGTGGTTGTCGTAGCGGAAGAATCGTTTACGGTGAGGGCGTTGACGATTGCCGCAGCCCAGTACGCATCATCCAAGGCACCTGCTGCGTCGTTATCGGTGAACAAGGATTTGTTGATGTTCAACACAGCACCGGTACTGTTACCCCAGATGATCGGACCGCCCGCCGAAGCAGTGTTGCCCGACACAGTGGCACCAACCAGCAGAATTGTCGTGCCGATGGTGGTTTCGTAAAGGAAACCGCCTTTCTTCGCGTTGTTACCGGTAGCGGTGATGCGATAGATCTCCATGGCACTCTTATTTGAGGCATAGATACCGCCGCCGAAGTTTGCCGTGTTGTTTTCAAGGGTACAACCGTGCAACAGTGTCAGGGTGCCGCCGGTGTAAGCGAATACGGCACCGCCGTTGCCGTCGGTTGAGGTGTTGCCGTCAAACGTTGTGGCATATACCGATGTGACTGCATCGTCATACAGTGCCAAGGCACCACCGTTGTTGACAGAGGTATTGTTGTTTATCGTACTGTTATACAGTTTCAATTCGGCTGCACCGTTGTATAGGAAGCCGCCCACGTTTTCGGCTGTATTGGCGGTCGCCGTGATGCTATTGAGTGTGACCGTTGCCGACTTGGTCATGGAAATCGCACCGCCGCTGGACTTCGTGCTGTTGGCGGTAAAGGTTGCGCCGTCAATTTCCAGATCGGTGCCGATGGCGGTGATGGCACCGCCGCTTTCTTCGGTGGCAACATTTTCGGTAAAGGTAACGTTCTTCGTGAACACCGGAACGTTTACCAACAGATACAGAGCACCCGCCGTTGAGGTGTTGCGGCTGAATTCGGTATCCCGAATATCCAGAATGCGATGATCGGTTGTGATAGTGTGACGGGTTGCGTAGATTGCCGCGCCATAACCCTCGGCGACGTTATCGTTGACCGACGCGTTGGTGAGTTTGACGATTGAGTTGATATCGCGTGCACTGGAATACGACACGTACAAGGCACCGCCATTGGTGGCGGCACTGTTACCGGTGAACGTTGTCTTGTCAGCCGTTAGAAGAGCACTGTGCAAGGCGATGCCGCCACCGTGCTTGTTGACAGCGGTATTCCCGGTAAAGGTACAGTCGGTGGCATTGATGACCGATTCACCGCCGGCATAGATCGCACCACCCTCGGTACGGGCACTGTTTTGCGTAAAGGTGGTATCGGTCACGGTCAGTTCGGACTGCCGTTCCATGTAGATGGCACCGCCGTAGCTCGCGGTAGTGGCAGAGGTCGGGGAAGCAGCACTGTTAGCGGTAAAGGTGGAATTGTTGATGATCGCTAATGCGCCGTTGTCAAAATCGCTGTCCGAAGCGTAAAGCGAGATGGCACCGCCGAGTGTCGCCTGGTTGTTTTCGAACGTGCAGTTTTCAAACGTATTATACCGCGTGACATAGTTGTTGTTGGAGTTTGCGGCATAGATTGCGCCACCATGGTTTTTGGCGGTGTTGCCGCTGAAAAGTGTATCTCGTGCGGTTAACTGCCCGTACGCAGAGATCGCACCGCCTTGCTTGGTGAGTGCCTGGTTCTCAATAAATGAAGTATTGCCGTAAATCACCAGCGCGCTCAATGCCGAACTGTAGAGTGCGCCGCCGTAATTTTGGGCGGTGTTCCCCTGCATCAACACCTCGGTGCCGGTTTCGGCAACCGAGCCGATATGCATGTGCGCGGACGCCGAGTTGGGTGTATACAGGACACCGCCCGACGTGGTCGCTACGTTGTTTAGGAATTGACCGCCGTATACTTTCAGCATCCGGTAGTTGTAAACGACGGTACCGCGCGCACCGACGTTGTTTTCGAACACACCGTCATAAATACGCAGAGTGCTGTTGTTGTAGAACACGGCACCGTTCACGCTCAGGCGCGTTTCTTCAGAGGACGTATCTTCTTCGTTCAGCTCGTTGCCGGCATAGTAGCCGCCGTACACGTTCATCACACCGCTGCCGATGATGGCAACTGCGCCGCCGATACGGTTGGGCAACGACATGGTATACCGTTCGTTGTAGGTGCGCTCGTTGTTGTTTTTACGGCAGTTGATGACCGAAAGGTTGGGGTGCAGGTCCACAATGCCGCTGTGGTACACAAAGAACACCGTGCCGGTTACAGGGACGGTCATGTTGTCTTTGTTACCGTCAATAGTTAACAGGTTATCCTGCACCGAAAGTGGATTACCCACTACCAACGTAGCATTGCCGCCAAGCAACAATGCGTTGCTCCCCTCAGCCGTTTCACCCACCACAAAGATATCGCCGCCGAAAGTCGCTGCACGGGTCAAGGTGCGCGGCAGGGTTGAGAAGATGGTGGTGTTACCGGTGATGTAGAAGGTGCGGTCGATTTCAAAATCCGCGATCACACGAATGTACGGTACACCGCTGTTGATTGCCGCTTCCAGCTGATCGGAACTGCTGACATCCACAGCATTTGACATATGATCGTAACTTTCTTCTTTGTAGTCCAGATATTTCGGAATCTCGCCGGAATAGTCGTATACCTTTAACTTGTTATAGATCGCCGCAGCCCAATAGGTGCTGTCGTATTCACCGGTATGATCTTTGTCGGTGTACTGCGATTTATCAATGTAAAGTTTTGCACCGGTACTGTTACCCCAAATGATAAGACCGCCCTCAGTAGCGGTATTACCCGAAACGGTTAACCCAACCATCGTAATAGTGGTACCGGTAGTGGTGAAGTAGAAGGCACCGCCCTTGGTGGCCGTGTTATCGGTTGCGGTTGTATTGTAGAAGGTGGCAATCGCTTTGTTGGAGGCGTATACGGCACCGCCGCTTCCGCCGTTGTTGCCCGTAAATGTACAGCTATGTACGATCACTTCTCCCTCGTTCGTATACAAGAACAGCGCACCGCCGCTTCCGCCGCCGGAGTTTTGATCGAAAATGGTGGAATAGATGCCGCCTGTAGTGCCGTCGTTCAGCGTGATCGCACCGGCATTGGTGGTGGCGGTGTTACTCTGTAACGTGCTGTTATACACACGGATTTCGGTGGTTCCGGCAGATAAGAAACCGCCGTTTTTTGCCGTGTTTTCAGTAGCGGTAATACGGTTCAAGATACCGGTTGATGCGGTAAGGAACACACCGCCGCCGTTGGTGGTTGCACTGTTTTTATGGAAAGTGAGGACATTGGCATCCAACGAACCGGCGGTCACGTAGATGGCACCGCCACTGCCTTTCGTGGTGTTTTCCGTGAAGGAGGAATACAAAACCGACAACCGGGCACCAGCCGATGCATACACGGCGCCGCCGTGGGAATTGGACTGGTTTTGGTTAAAAACGGAGTTGCGAATGGTCAGGTCATACCCGTCTTTACCGTTGTCATCGGTAATGTAGATCGCACCACCGTAATTCTTGGTCGTGTTGTTGATGAATTGCGAGTTATCGACGGTCATTGTCATGGCACCGCCATAGATCGCACCGCCCGACGAAGAGGTCGAGGTGTTGTTTTGGAAGGTGGTATTTTCCACCGACAACAAGTTGCGGGCGTAAATGGCGCCGCCGTGGCTGACCGATGTGTTGCCGTCAAATACGACGTAGCTTTCTGCCAGATCGTTTATACCACCCAGATACATACGGGCACTGGTGCTGTTGGGCATATACACGGCACCGCCCATACCGGAGGATGTATTATTCACAATCTGTGCGTTATAGATGTTTGCGGTACGGTAGCTGAACAAGAAACCGCCACGAGCCGCATGGTTGCGTGCAAATGTGCCGCCGTAGATGGAAAGCGTACCGAAATTGTAGATGGCACCGCCTTGTGCCGAATATAATGTTTCATCCTCGGTTTCACCCTCGGAAATATCATTCGCACTGTTATCGGTATAGTTACCGCCGTAAATGTTGACGGTCGTTTTGTTGCTCATAATCAGCATAGCACCGCCGATACGGGGAGGGTAAGACATACCGTAGGGCGTAGCAATGGTTCGCTCGTTACCCATTTTATGAGCATTCTGAATGGTCAGGTTGTCATATAACTCGGCACCTGAACCGGTTACGACGAACAGAACCGAGCCAACCACATCGACCGTCATATTGTTTTTGTTACCGTCGATAATCAGGAGGTTTTCGGTTGTGGATTCTTTGTCGCCCAACGTCAAGGTGGCGGCACGGCGGTCACCATCGGCGTCTTGGCCGACCACAAACATATCTCCCGCAAAATCCGCTGCACGGGTAATGGTATGTTGCTCGACACTATAAATCGTGGTGTCAAAGGTGATGTAAATCGTGCGGTCAATCTCAAAATCACCCGTAACACGAATGAGCGATTTGCCGATGCCGAGCGCGCTTTCCAACTGTGCGGCAGACGTGACATCCGATGGCACTTCCGGCACGTCAGGTGTAATTTCCTTGCCGTCGTAATCGATATAATTGGGAACGCTTTCCGTAACAGCGTTGACCTTCAGTTTGTTGTAGATGGCAGCCGCCCAGTAAGCGTCGTCCCATTCGCCGGTATGATCCGGATCGATGTATTTGCCTTTGTCGATGTTAAGTACCGCACCGGTACTGTTACCCCAAATGATGGGGCCGCCT
Source organism: uncultured Eubacteriales bacterium (assembly GCA_964450615.1). GTDB lineage: Bacteria > Bacillota > Clostridia > Oscillospirales > Acutalibacteraceae > RGIG3009. The sequence continues at coordinate 10,227 of CAYVDQ010000017.1, forward strand.
TCGGTCGCGGTGTTGCCGGATACGGTGACGGCAATCAGATCCACCGTCGTGCCGGTAGTGGTGATATAGAAGGCACCACCTCTTATGGCGGCATTTTTGGTGGCAATCGTGTTATACAAATGCAGGATACTCTTGTTAGAGGCGTAAAGGGCACCGCCGTAATCGCCTTCGTTCTCGATAAACGAACACGAGTTAATGGTGACGTCCCCGCCTGCGGTGTATACGAATACGGCGCCGCCGTTACTGGAGGCGACGTTTTTCTCAAAGGTGGTGGCGTAGATGCCGCCGAAGGCTTCGTTTTCCATCAGAATACCGCCACCGTTTTTGGTGGAGGTGTTTTCGTAAATAAGGCTGTTATACAAATTGAATTCCGATGCGGATACACACGCAAATCCACCGCCGGCGCCCTTATTCCCACTCGCTGTAACGGCGTTCATTTTTGCGGAGGAACTGCTATAAGCCGCAACTGCACCACCGGTGGAAGAAGAACTGTTTCCTAAAAATTCAACGCCATCGGCATCCAAATGTCCGGCCGTCAGGTAGATAGCACCACCATCACCGGAGGAGTTTTGCACGAACTGCGAGGCCGCAACGTAAGCACGTGTTTCGCCAGACAGATATATAGCACCGCCATCAGACACGGCAGTGTTCGTTTCAAAGGTAGCGTTGGTGACGGTCAGTTCCACAACGTCGTCTTTTTCGTTGGAGCCGGTGTGGTAGACGGCGCCGCCGTATTTTTTGGCTGTATTATTGGTGAAAGTCGCATTGTCAATCGTCAGGGTCATAGACCCGCCGTAGATGGCACCGCCCGACGAAGCGGTGGTCGCATTGTTTGAGAACGTGGTGTTTTCAACGGTCAAAATATTGCGCGCATAGATCGCGCCACCATAACTGGCGGCCGTATTGTCCTCAAATACAACTTTGCTTTCCACCAAGGCGTTTTCGCCGCCGAGGTACAGGCGAGCACTGGTACTGTTGGGCATATATACAGCGCCGCCCGGACCGGAGGCAGTATTATTTACAATCTGCGCGTTGTAGATACGTGCCGTGCGATAGTCATACAGGAAGCCGCCGCGTGCCGCGTGGTTGCGCGCAAACGTGCCGCCGTAGATAGAAAGCGTACCGAAGTTGTAGATGGCACCGCCTTGTGCGGAATATAATGTTTCATCCTCGGTTTCACCCTCGGAAATATCATTCGCACTGTTATCGGTATAGTTACCGCCGTAGATATTCATCGTGCTCTTGTTGGTCAGAATTGCCACGGCACCGCCGACACGCGGAGGATAGGACACGCCGTAACCCGCGGAGATGGTCTTGGCGTTTCCGTTTTTATGCGCGTTGCGCACGGTCACGTTGCTGTACAGATCAGCGCGCGATCCGGTGACAACATAGAAAACCGTGCCGGTCACGTCGACGGTCATTTGTTGCTTATTACCGTCGATAATCAGTAGATCGGATGCGGTGGATTCCGGATGACCGAACGAAAGTGTTGCACCGCTCTCGCAGGCGACGCCGTCTTCAATCTCACCGATCACGAAAACATCGCCGCCGAACGTGGCAGAACGAGTCAGGATGATGGCTTCTTCGCTGAAGATATACGTATCCTGTGCGATATAGAACGTGCGATCCAACTCAAAATCCGCAACTAAGCGAATGGCAAAATCGCCATTTGCTAAAGCTTGTTCGAGTTCGTCTGCCGTGGCAACCGCGGTTGCATTGGACAGATCAAGTTCTTCATCGTCACTTGGGGTATCTCCCGGCACCTCTTCTTCAGTGCCGTCGCCCCCGGTTTCGGGATCGTCCGGTAGTTCTTCTTCGGTATTGTCGCCACCACCGGTTACGGTGTCATCGGCGACGGTGTCGTCCATGTCCGCGGCACCAACCAACCAAGCGGTCGGGAGCGTGGTGAACAACAGGGCACATACCATCAGTACGGCCAGTATGCGTTTGCCCAAAAGGAGTGTTTTCATGCGGTCCTCATCCTCTTTCTGTCCGAAATAGTGGGAACAATATATATTATATAATATATACACATAGTCACTATATCACATTGTGTAGTCTGACGCAAGGGGGAAATTTCAGTAGGCAATATACTAAGCCGAGCAAGGGTACCGAAAGAGTGTAAAAATATACCGGCGGCATGTTTTTTTAGAACGAAGTGTTGTACCGCTCTGATGGGAGGATGTGGGCATCCTCCCCTACATACCGATTGTACAGTATCACTTTGTAAAAAGGAGATTTCGGTTGAATTATTAGAATTGTTCGGTAAATGTATTGCATTTCCGAAGATTCTTGCCTATAATAAAAACAAGGATTCTCAATGAGGTGATGATTAATGAAAACAAACGAAATTCCGGTCATAACAGCCAGCCATATCCGAGAACTTGAAGCAAAAGCGGATAAGCGGCGTGAGGAAATTCTGAACACACCGAACATGGTACTCCCCGCGGGGAGTACCGTCTATTATCTGTCTCCGAACGGCAACGACAATAACGACGGTCTCTCCCCTGCCACCGCTTGGAAAACGATCGCACGGCTCAAAGCTGAGGGTGAGCTCCCCTACGGTGCCTACGTGTGCTTTGAGCGCGGCGGCATGTGGCGCGGGAAATTTGATGCGTACACGGGCGTGACCTACACCGCCTACGGCGAAGGCCCAAAACCCGAACTGCGCGGCTCTGCCTATGACGGCGCCGTAGACGGCTGGTGGGACGAGGTTGCGCCGAATATCTGGCGGTATTCCGAGAAATTCCCCGGCGACGTCGGAATGATCGTGATGAATCACGGCGAAGAGAACGGTATCAAGATGCTGATGGATTACACGGAAGAACAAGCCAAAGAATTCGTCACCAAACGAGACTGGAACGGCTATACGAGCCTGGAAAACAACTATGAGTTCGTTCACGATTTCGGTGATCGGTATATGAAAAACGCCAACGTGGAAAACCCCGGATACGTGTATTTGTACTGCGACAAGGGGAATCCCGCCAAGGTGTGGAACAGCATTGAGTTCATTGATTTGTGTGCTATCATCACTGTTCGTAAGCATGATGATGTTACCGTTGATAATCTTTGCTTAAAATACAGCAACTTCGGTGTATCAAGCGGTAGAAACA
>CAYVDQ010000018.1:0-13224 GCA_964450615.1 uncultured Eubacteriales bacterium
ATAGATTTCAACAGCGAACCAACGAAAGGCCCGCCAAGACCAGTGCCACCGCCGCTATGACTAAAATAAAGCGCACGGGAAAGACCAGTGCGACCAACACACCGAATCCAAAGGCGGCAAAGTATCCGCCGACGCAACTGTTTCTCCTTCTCATAACGCCCCACTCCTTAACGACGGTTGTATTATCAGCGTATTCGGCAACGAAGGAAAGGTTCGCATTTTTTATTCGATACCTAAGAGCCAATCTACAGACACTTTTAAAAGGCGCGCCAACACTTTGAGTTCATAATCCGCAACAAAGCGTGTACCGATTTCAATTCTTGAAATACTGTCACGCTCAATCGTTACGCCGTTTACTTGAAGTTGTGCAGCCAAGTCACTTTGCGTAATTCTCAGTCTTGTTCTTGCTTCGTGGATACGCTTTCCGCATATATTTTTCTTACCTTCGTACATATAGATCTTCACAACCATCACCTCGATATGTTAATGATAGGAATTTTTCTTGACATTAACATATTGTTTGTCTATAATTGTGTTAAAGATAAGAATTTATAAACATTTGGAGTGATAGTCGTGATTAGTGGTGAAAAGGTTATCATCAAAGGACTAACCAAAGAAGATGCCAAACGCATATACGAATGGGTAAACATAGAGGAGTTGCGCACCCTCACCGGAACGCTCTACCCGATCTCGGAATATGAACACGAGGAGTGGATAAAACGGGTAACAACTTCTTCCGCCACAAAACTGTTTTTAGTGGCAGACAAGGCAACAAATAAGCCGCTCGGAACGATCGGCCTCAAAAATTTCGACAATACAAACCGACATGTGGAATTATTTATCAGTCTTGCCATATCCGGCGGTTACGGAACCGATGCAATTAAGACCTTAGTGACGTATTGTTTTGGTCACTTAAATATGCATCGCGTATATCTTCACGTGTTTGAATCCAACAAGCGTGCGCAACGGTGCTATGAAAAAGCAGGGTTCGTAAAAGAAGGAGTCCTCATAGACCACCGTTTTAATAACTATCAATATGAAAATGTTTTTGTGATGGGAATCACCGCAAAATAAATCAAAAAGCCCCGCCGATTCACTTTTTTTGGAATCGGCGGGTTCTTTTGATTTAACCATTTTCCCACGGCTTGCGTACTTTCGCTTCGTTATACATGGCAACGTAGCTTTGATAGCGCGACGAGGCAATCTCCCCTGTCTCTACCGCCTCACGAATCGCGCAATCCGGCTCATGCACGTGGGAGCAACCCGAAAAACGGCATTTTCCGAAATAAGATTCGAACTCACGAAAACAACCGAATAAGGCATCCTTATCGATCGGTTGCGTATGCTCAATGTCCAACGCGGAAAATCCCGGTGTGTCCGCCAAATATCCGCCGCCCGACAAGGGCAACAGCACAACCGAACGTGTGGTATGCCGTCCGCGGCCGAGTTTTTTACTAATCTCACCAGTCTCGCGGCAGAGCGCGGGATCGATCAAATTAAGCAAACTGGATTTCCCGACACCGGAATTGCCGGTGAACGCGGTAATCTTACCTTGCAAAAACGTTGTCAGCGCCACTGCGGATGCCGCATCCGTATTGGTCACCACAAACACCGGAAAACCGGCGGTACGATAAATAGTTTCCAGTGCCTCGGTTTCGTCCAGATCGGATTTCGTAATCACCACGATCGGTTCAATGCCGACGTTCTCCGCAATCGCGATCAGTTTATCTAACAGCTGCAAATTCGGTTTCGGTTCCGTAACCGAGGCAACGATGGCCAAGCAGTCCAGATTCGCGACCGGCGGTCGCACCAATAGGTTGCGACGTGGTAGGATCTCTTCCAAAATACCGGTACCGTCCGCCTGTGCGGTAACGACCACACGATCACCGGAAAACGGAGTAATACCCTCTTTACGGAAAGCACCGCGCGCCTTACATTCATAAACCGCGTCGGCGGTTTCTACGTAATAGAAACCGCCGATGCTTTGCAGGATCAACCCGCTTTGTTTCGCTTGTGTCATCATTCGGTTGCCGCCGCAGCGGTCGTGGTAGAGGTAGAGGTGGTCGTGGCGGGAGTCAGCACATTGACATCGGGCGCTTTCGTGACCGCAACCGAACCGGCCTTACCGTTTACGGTGTATTCCGCATACTGTTTGAAATCGTTTTTGTTGTTGTGCGAAATCAAAACCGTGACAAGATAGGAGTCAGACGCCTCGTTTACCATGATGTCCTGCACCTTGCGAACATTCGGCAAAATACCGGTAAGGGTTTCTTTTAAGGTGCCGTTGACGTACACCTGCATATCGATAGACGTGGTCATCTGCGTGGGTAACGCCACTTGCACCTTAACCTGTGCAAAGCCGGTGCTCACGCGCAGCTTCACCGCCGTGCCGGGCACGGTCGGGGTATCTGCCGCAATGCTCTGCCAGATAACCGTGTTTGCCGGAACAGTCGAATCGTCAACAAAGGTAATGTCGGTTTCCGCTACCGTGAAGCCGGCACCCTCCAACAAGGCGATCGCCTGATCCTTGGAAACGTTCGTCACATCCGGCATTGCCACCGGATCCGCCGGAATCTCACCGCTGCTGACCACCATGGTGATCTCAGAGCCATAAGCCATTTTATCCGGATACTCCGCGGGAGACAGAGAGATAACGAAATCGACCGCCACCTCATTGCTGACGTCCAGCGTATACTTAACGACGAAGCCGGCATTTTCCAACGCAGCCTGCGCCGCATCGCGGTGCTGACCGACCACGTTGGGGATCTGCACCAGATTCGGGCCTTTACTGACGGTCAAGGTAATGGATTTCACGCCTTTTTTGACCGTGATGCCTTCTTCCAGTGATTGGTCAATGACGGTGCCGACCGGCTCGTCGCTGTACTGCTCTTTTGCCGTTTCAAAGTTAAACCACTGCATGTATTCGGGGTTGCTGGAGATCTCATCCAACGTCATACCGACAAATTGCGGTACCTCGATCTGCTCGGAAGCATTATTAAAGAATTTGTCACCTAACACGGTAAACACGAAGATAACCGCAATAAGCAAGAAGGCACCGATCACGGCACACAGCACCGGAATGACCGGGAACGGCTTCTTGCCTTCGACTTCATCCTGATCCTCTTCGGTATGCGTACGGCCCGAAGACTTTACGGGATCAACACCGCGCACCTTGCTGATGGTGTCCATATACCGCGTGGGACTTTCATCCACGAAATACTTATATTCAAAATGAATACTGGGATTTTTCTTGAACTCATCAAAGTCGTAAAGCATTTCCGCCGCAGACTGATACCGCTTGGAGGTATCCTTTTGCATTGCCTTGATGGTAATGTCCTCTAACCCCTCGGGGATCGCCGCATTCACTTGACGAGGCGGCTGTGCCTCCGACTGCATCTGCATGATAGCTACCGAAACCGCGCTGTCCGCATCAAAGGGAAGCTTACCGGTCAGCATCTCGTACAGCATCACGCCGACGGAGTAAATGTCCGCCTTTTCGTCGGTGATCTCGCCGCGCGCCTGCTCGGGGCTGATATAATGCACCGAACCGATGGCCTTATCGCTGGAGCGCGTTGCGCGTATATCCTGACGAGAGAAACGAGCAATACCGAAATCAGCAACCTTGATGGTACCGTCCGGAAGCAGCATTATGTTCTGGGGCTTAATATCGCGGTGGACAATACCTTTATCATGCGCATGCTGCAGTGCACGCAAAATCTGTACCGTAAAGTGTACCGCTTCTTTCCACTTGAACTCCGCTTGACCCTCAATATACTCTTTCAAGGTAATACCGTCGACGTATTCCATGACGATATACTGCATTCTGTCCCCGAAACTGACGTCATACACTTTGACGATGTTGGGATGCGACAGTATGGCGATTGCCTTGGACTCGTTCTTAAAACGGCGGGTAAACTCCTCGTTCTGGAGATATTCTTCTTTCAGGATCTTGACAGCAACGATGCGGTTATCGATGTTATCATAGGCCTTGTACACATACGCCATACCACCGACACCGATGATCTCCTTGATCTCATAGCGTCCGTCTAAACGCTTTCCGACATATTTATCCATCATCAATCCTCCTGTACCTTTTCCTGTCTTGTAATCGCAACGACCGTAATATTATCACTGCCGCCCGCTAAATTCGCCGTATTGACGAGTTTTTGAGGGATCTCTTCAAACGGGAAAGTGCGAATAAGTGATTGCAGCGTATCCGGTTCAACCATATTGGAAAGACCGTCTGTGCAGATCAGCACGGTGCCGTCCTCCGGGAAAGGAAGAACGGTGAAATCACAGCGGGCATCCTCTTCCACGCCGAGCGCGCGGGTGAGAAAATGCTTTTGCGGGTGAAACCGCGCTTGATCGGCGGTTATCTGTCCCTTTTCCACCATATCTTGAACGACCGAATGGTCTCGGGTGATCTGCTCAATGTCCGTGTGCGTTACCAGATAAGCGCGGCTGTCCCCGACATGGGCGATACATACGTCGCGGTCGTTGGCAATCACCGCCACGACCGTGGTACCCATACCCCGCAGCGACTCATCCTCCACGGCCGCCTCAAATACCTCTTGATTGGCAGCCGAGATCGCCGATTCCAACAACCGCCGCACCACGGCAGGTGTGGCATTTTCGCGGTATTCATCCACGATATGATCGGCAATGCAACGCATTGCAATCGCACTGGCAATATTGCCGCCGTTCGCACCGCCCATACCGTCACATACAACGGCAAACGCTGTGCCTGCGGTAAGCATGCCACAGACATACGCATCCTGATTGCTGGGGCGAACCCGACCCGCATGAGATGCACCTAACGTCCGCATGGCGATTCCTCCTCTCTCTTCTGACGGCGGAGCTGACCGCAGGATGCGTTAATATCCGCACCCAACGTGCGTCGAACCGTGACGGTTAACCCACGTTGCTCCAAAATACGGGAAAATTGTTTTAGTCGTTCACCGGTACTGCGCCGATGCTCCTTGCCTTTCACCTCGTTTGCGGGAATCAAATTCACATGGCAAAGCATACCGCGCAACCGTTTTGCGAGTTCCTCGGCGCACGCATCACTGTCGTTAACGCCATGGATCATCGCATATTCAAAGGAAATCCGTCGACCGGTCGTGTCCGCATATTTGCGGCACGCTTCCAGCAGGTCCTCCACCGGATACCGACGGTTGATCGGCATCAGTTTTGAACGGATCTCATTATTAGGTGCGTGCAGAGATACGGACAAGGTTAACTGGAGGTTCTCCTCCATTAACCGATAAATGTGATCGACCAAGCCGCAGGTGGACAAGGATACATGCCGCATCCCGATATGCACACCGCCCGGCTCGGACAGCATTTTCAAAAAACGCAAAACGTTATCATAATTGTCCAACGGCTCACCCATGCCCATCAGCACAACCGACGATACGCGGATACCGCGATCACGTTGTGCGGTTTCGATTTGAGCGAGCATTTCCGCCGCCGACAGATTGCGGGACAGCCCGCCCATGCCGGTAGCACAAAACGAACATCCCATACGGCAGCCGACCTGCGTAGATAAGCACTGAGACCATCCGTGATGATAGCTCATCAGCACCGACTCCACCGTTTCACCGTCGGATAATTCGAACAGATACTTGGTGGTCTCATCAAGCTGTGACTGCCATTTTTGCAGGATCGTCACACCGGGAATGAAAAAGTGCTGTTTTAACTGTTCACGCAAGGCAAGCGGCAGGTTGGTCATCTCATCAAACGACGTGCAACCGCTATCCAGCCAACCGGCAATCTGTTTGCCGCGAAACGCGGGATGGCCCATCCTGACGATACGCTCTGTGATCTGTTCGGTTGTAAGGGATTTTAAATCCTCCGTCATCGGACAGACACCTCATTTTTCTCAAAACCGGCAATAAAGAAACCGTCGGTCTTATGGATATGCGGAAACAACGTGAGAATATGCGAGGGTGCTATCCCCGCCGCCTCAAAGCAAGTTTTCAGCGGCAGAACACGTGGAGAAAACTCCGGATGTTCACTCAAAAACCGCTCGGCGATCTGTTCGTTTTCCGCGGGATTCAGCGTGCAAGTGGAATACTGCAGTACACCGCCCGCTTTGACAAGCTCGGCACTGCGTTCGAGAATGGCATACTGCAATGCAGGCAACTCTCGCAGCTCCGAAAGCAACTTATAGCGGATCTCGGGTTTACGGCGAATGACGCCGAGTCCCGAGCACGGCACGTCACAGATCACGCGATCGAACGCACCTTTAAGCGGTTCGGGGCACGGAGTCGAAGCATCACGCACCGCCGTGTCCAATATCGTGATACCAAGCTGTGCGGCACGGCGTTCGATGGTTTCGCATTTATGCGGATACACGTCACACGAAAGAAGTCGACCGGTATTCTGCATACGCTGTGCGACGGTAAAACTTTTCCCGCCGGGAGCCGCGCAGACATCGGCGATCGCCTCACCGGGCTGTGCATCCAAGGCAAGGCACGCATATTGCGAGGCCTTATCCTGATAATAATAGCAGTTTTTGTCCGTTAATTCAAGTTTATTTCCCAAATACGCGCATTTTAACTCAAAACAGTGCGGAACATCCCCCTCAATTTGGTAACTAATTCCGATATTATGCAGCGTTTTGGAAAATTCTTCATCGGTGGTGCGCAGGGTATTCACCCGTACGTACGATTCGGGCACCGTATTGATCGAGCCGACCAGTGCCATCATCAACTCCTCGCCGTACACCTCGCGCCAAAAGGCGATCAATTCTGTCGGGCAGGAATAGGTAACCGATAAGCCGACGTCCTCCGCCGGCAGCTCGGCAAACAAAGTGTCACGGCGACGCAGTATGCCGCGCAACACACCGTTAACAAAGCCGGAAGCGTTTCCTTGTTTCAAACGGCGTACGCCCGAAACGGCTTCGTTCACCGCCGCGGACGGCGGGATCTTGTCCATATATAAGAGCTGATACACCGCCACTCGCAACGTTTCCAGCACCAGTGGATGTACCTTGCGCAGCGGGACGGAGGACGCGTGTTCCAAGACATAGTCGATGGTAATGCGTCGCTCGATCACGCCGTAAAATAGCCGCGAGGCAAAAGCGCGATCTTTTTCGGACAGCTCCCCTGTTTTAAGCAACTCGTCCAACACGATATTGGAATACCGCTTTTCGCGGTGCAAGCCGCCCAGTGCTTTTACAACGGCAATACGAGCATCCGCCATGCGTTATTCCTCCGAAAAGCTGGTATTGATCGAGATAGGATGACCGCGGAAGAAATCTTCTGCCGCCATACGTTTGCCGCCTTCGCCCTGAACCTCTAACAATACAAGAGAAGTGCCCTCACCGCACGATACCGTAAACGGCACGGTGCTGATAACCGTATTCGGTTTAGCATCGCACGGTTCACCAACACGGGTGCGGTGAATTTTCAACACCTTTCCGCCTACCTTGGCGGTAGCGGTCGGCCACGGGTTTAACCCGCGTACCTGATTATGCAGTTCTGCCGCCGATTTTGTGAAATCCATCGCGCATAAGCTTTTATCCAGCATCGGGGCATAGTTACTTATCCCCGTCTGCGGGGTGCGTGTGAGGGTACCGTTTTCCATTGCTTTCAGTGTATCGGACAACAACGCGGCGCCCTGCACCGACAACGCATCGTGCAGTTCACCCGCGGTCATGTCCTCTGTAATGGGACAATACGATTTGAGCAGCATGTCGCCGGTATCCAACCCCACATCCATATACATCGTCGTCACACCGGACTCTCGCTCGCCGTTGAGCACCGCCCATTGAATGGGAGCAGCACCGCGATACCGCGGCAACAGCGACGCATGTACGTTAATGCAGCCGTGCGGCGGCATATCCAGCACTGCTTTCGGCAGAATCTTGCCGTACGCCACCACGACGATGACATCGGCGTTATAGCGGCGCAGCTCGTCCTGCACCGCTTCGTCTTTCAAGGTCGTCGGCTGAAGCACGGGGATGCCGTGCTCCATCGCACACGCCTTGACGGGCGGCGGCATCAGTTTTTGCCCTCTGCCGCGCGGCTTATCGCCCTGCGTGACGACCAACGAAACGGTGTGACCGTCCTCTATCAATTTTTCCAAACAGGGAACCGCAAATTCCGGTGTCCCCATAAAAATCACATTCATTTTCCTTCACCTACTCGGTCCAAAAACACGATGCCGTCCAGATGATCGGTTTCATGGCAGATACAACGTGCCATCAGATCCTCACCCGTCATGATAAACCATTTGCCGTTTCTGTCCTGCGCTTTGAACTTGACGCGTTTCGGGCGGGTGACATCATCCCACTGATTCGGGAAGGATAAACACCCCTCCTGCCCCGTCTGTTTGCCGTGCGTGCTGATAATTTCGGGGTTGACGGCTTCAATCACACCGTCACCGAGATCCATCACGAACACGCGACGCAACACACCGACCTGCGGGCCTGCCAAACCGACACCCTCCGCTTTGTGCATAGTGTCCGCCATATCGTCAAGCAACTGCCACAGTCGCTCATTGAACTCTGTCACCGGACGGCAAACCTTGCGCAGTGCAGGGTCATCGTTTTTGAGAATATTGCGAATGGCCATTGTGGAATTCTCCTTTACAAAATCGTTGCCGGATTGATGTCGGCATACACCGTAACGCCCTTGCTTTCCGGCAAAGAAGCAAATGCCCGAAGCAACTCGGCAATCAAGGTGCGGGTGCACGTGTTGTTGGTGAGTTTGACAATAAGTTTATAGCGGTATTTTCCCGCCATACGTGCCACCGCCGCCGGAGTGGGATCCAAGGCAATCAACGGTATACCCTCGTAGTCGGGATGCGATGCGGTCTGCCGCAGCAGGGCTAAGAATCGCGTGGCAGCAGTCTTGACCGCTCTCTCATCCGTGCCGACAAAGCCGAACATGCCAATATCAGCAAACGGCGGATATTTCATCAGTTTACGGGCGGCGATCTCCACCTCGTAAAAAGCGGGATAATCTTGTTTAGATGACAAATCAATCACGTAGTGCTCCGGTACGGTTGTCTGAATGATCGCTTTACCCGGCGTATCGCGACGGCCCGCTCGCCCAATCACCTGAGTGAGCAAGGAAAAAGCCGTTTCAAACGAGCGGTAATCCTCGGCATACAATGCCTGATCCGCCGAAAGCACACCGACAAGCGACACGTTCGGGAAATCCAGTCCCTTTGCCACCATCTGTGTACCAATCATCACTTGATACTGTCCGTCGGCAAACGCGCGGAATTTTTCCTCATACGAAAGGCGGGACATCGTGCTGTCGGCATCCATGCGAAGAATACGGATATCGGGGAACAGTTGTGAAAGCTCCTCCTCTACCCGTTGCGTACCCATACCGGAATAGCGCACCTTATCCGAGCCGCAGTCGGGACACCGCACCGTGGGCGGCTGGGTGTGACCGCAATAATGGCACATCAGCTTACCGCTTGCGCGATGATAAGTCAGCGAAATACTGCAGGACGGACAGGTCATGATCTTGCCGCAGGAACGGCAGGAAAGAAACGTATGATACCCGCGACGGTTGAGTAGCAGAATGGCTTGCTTGCCCTGATCAAAACAAGTAGCAAGCTCCTGCTTGAGCGTTTCGCTGAACAGTGACAGTCCGGATTCCTCACGCATGTCGACCACCTGCACCTGCGGGAGCAAAGAATCGCCGTAGCGATTGCCAAGCGTGTGCAGAGAATAGCGACCCCCGATCGCCGCCTGGTAGCTTTCCACACTCGGCGTAGCCGACGTTAAGAGCAGTAGGGCTTTCTGATAATGGCAACGGAATTTTGCAACGTCCCGCGCGTGGTACCGCGGGGTGTTTTCGGATTTATAGGTATGCTCCTGCTCCTCGTCCATGATGATAACACCAAGGCGAGACAGCGGTGCAAACACCGCCGAGCGGGTACCGACGACGATATCCGCCTCGCCCCGTCGAATGCGCTTCCATTCATCCATGCGCTCGCCGACCGACAAACCGCTGTGCAACACGGCAACACGGTTACCGTATCGGCGCAAAAACAGTTCCATCGTCTGCGGGGTGAGTGAAATTTCGGGAACCAGTACCAAGGCCTGCTTGCCGTCGGCAATGACCCTATCAATCAGCTTGATGTACACCTGCGTTTTGCCGCTTCCGGTAACACCGTACAAGAGCGCGCACGCAGCATCGGGCTGTTCATAACGAGATTTCAATTCTTCAAAAGCGGTCTGTTGCTCCGCGTTTAGATCAATCGCATCCGGACGCGGCGACAGTGCGGCAAACGGTGAACGGAGAATCTCCTGCTCGTAACATTCCACCAGTTGTTTTTTCTCTAAAGCCGACAAAACGGCACCGGTCACACCGGCGAGATAGCACAACTCCTTGACGGATGCTGTGCCGACCTCCTCCAGCAGGGCCAATACCGATCGTTGTTTGGGGCTGATACGCCTCTCACGCTTCGCCGTTTCGAGTTCTTCCGGCGGCACCGAGAGCCGTGCCATACGGCGGGTGGCATCTCCCGTGCGACGAGAAGCATCCTCGCCACGGGTAAGCCATCCTTTTTTTACCATCCGTTCGGGCAGCTTGTCGGCACCTGTTAATCCCACACAGTTCAGCAGCTTGTCACCCGCAATACCGTCGGGAGAACGCGCCAACATGGTACACGCAAGTGCATACAGCGCCGCTTCATCGGATGACATTGCTTGTATTTCGTGTTCAGGGAGCGGCTGTACCGGTCGATATATCGGTTTAACATTCCAGTATAAGCCGGTCGGCAGCATAGCACGCGCCGCATCAAACAGAGTGCAGAAGGTGCGTTCCTTCATCCACCGCGTCAGTGCCATCATTTCTTCATTCAGCAGCGGTTGTTCATCCAGCACCGCCATCACCGGCTTGAGCGCTTCCGCTTGTTCCGGCGCGACGTGTTCCATCTCCATGACGATACCCTGCCGAAAACGGTTGCCTTTCCCAAAAGGCACCAACACACGGCACCCCGTCACAAGCCCCGGCAGGTCCGGTGTGACGCGGTAACTGTACAGCTTATCGAAATGAAATGCCGTCTGTTCCACTGCTACTTTTACCACAGCGGTCTGCGTCATACCGGCTCCTCCTTAACTGTTAGACTGTAAGGACTGTTATACGGTAAGATTAGTCGTTGGAAGCGACCATCTTATAATCACCCTCGGTAAAATCCAAAATTGCCATACTCACCGGCTTTTCGGTCAGCACAACGCCGTTGTCCTCTGCGTCCTGCGCAATGCTACGGGCGCGCTTGGCAACGCCAATAACCACCGCATAGCGGCTGTTCTTACCCTTTAATTGTTCGATATCGGTCGGTTTTAACATACTGATTCCTCCATTTATTATTGCGGGTTTTTCCGCGATTTTTCGGTTTCAATGATGGCGTTAAGCCGTTCAAAGGCGGCATCAACCTCATCGTTTAAGACCGTATACTGATAACGGTCAATGTACTCAAGTTCACTTTTTGCGGCTTGCATACGAGTCTGTATCCACTCTTCCTCTTCTGTCCCGCGACCGCGCAAACGGCGTTCAAGTTCCTCCATAGAGGGAACGGTCAGAAAGATGGAAATGTAATCACTGCAGTGCTCCATAACCTGTACAGCACCCTGCACGTCGATCTCTAAAATCACGTTGCGACCCGCCCGCAGATGCTCCTCCACTGCCGCACGCGGCGTACCGTAATAGTTACCGCTGTACTGCGCGTATTCAAGCAAAGCATCCTCTTTGATCATTTGCTCCACTTCTTCGCGGGTCTTAAAAAAGTAGTGCACACCGTCGATCTCACCCGGGCGCGGAGCGCGCGTGGTAACCGACACGGAAAGCACGGTATCGGTGCGCTGTGCAAGCAGTTTCGCCACCAAGGTACCCTTTCCGCAGCCGGACGGACCGGAAAAGACGATCAGCAAGCCGGAATCAGTCGCCATGATCGAGATCCTCCCCATCGTCTTCAAAACGGTTTGCCACCGTTTCCGGCTGTACCGCCGATAAAATCACGTGCTCGCTGTCGGTAATCAGCACCGCGCGGGTGCGCCGACCATACGTCGCATCAATCAACGTGCCGCGATCCTTCGCATCTTGAATAATACGCTTGATCGGAGCCGATTCGGGGCTAACGATCGCCACCAGACGACCGGCGGCAACCATATTGCCGAAGCCTATGTTAATAAGGCGCATGTCGAAACCCTCCCGCCGTTACTCGATGTTTTGAATCGGTTCGCGGATTTTTTCAATCTCGGCTTTCATTTCCACAACCACCTGTGCCAGTTGCAGATCGGATGCTTTTGAGCCGATGGTATTGGTTTCGCGGTTGATCTCCTGCACCAGAAAATCGAGTTTTCTGCCTACCGGTTCATCACTGTTGACCAAATCCTGCAGTTGATCCAAATGACTGCGCAAGCGCACAGTTTCCTCTGCGGTGGCGATCTTATCGGCAAAGATCGCTGCTTCGGTCAGCAACCGTTGTTCATCCACCGTTGCCGTTCCAAGCAGCTCGCGCATACGGGCTTCCACCTTTTCCATGTGCTCTCGCACCGTCTGCGGTGAGCGCTCCTCCACCGCGGCAACCGCTTGTAACAGTGTTTCACGGCGACTGAGCACGTCCTCGCGCATCCGCACGCCTTCCAATTCGCGCATTGCCACAAATTTCTCCAGAGCCACGGCCGCCACCTGCCGCACCGCGTTCCAAATCTCTTGCTCGTCGGTTTCGGTCTTGCGAACGACGAGTACGTCCGGAAAACGGGCAATGTTCATGACCGATAAGTCGTTGCGAAGGTCAAGCTCCGTTTCCAGCCCACTCAATGCGTCATAGTACGCCTGTGCCAACGGCATGTTGACCTCCACGACGCTGTCAGCCTGTTCCACCGCATCCAGCGACACGTAAACGTCCACCTTACCGCGGGAAATTTCTTGTTGTAAATACGATTTCAGTTTATCGTCCAAAAAACCGCAGGTGCGCGGCAAACGGGACGAATATTCAAAGTACCGGTGATTGACGGATTTGAGTTCTACTGTGACGTCCCATCCGTTCACAACCGCTTGATGGCGACCGTAACCGGTCATACTGCGTATCAACACTGACTCCTCCTTTAAGCGAGTTTATCCGAAAGCCCCTTTTGCGAGAGGCTTTCGGATAGTGTATATCAGTTCAATATTAGACAGGATGCACCTGTTCTTCTTCGTTCAGATGCTTGCCGTCAATGTGATATTTCTCGTTACGGCGGTTCTCAAAGAA
>CAYVDQ010000019.1:0-13177 GCA_964450615.1 uncultured Eubacteriales bacterium
AGGGACCGACCAGCTTGCAGCCGCCGGAATTCGCGGTGTCACCGGATTCACGGATCGGTGCAACAACACCGATGGAGCGCGCATCGGTCAAGGAGATCTCCACCTGCGTGGAGGGACGGATAGGACCTAAAATGCTGACACCCGCCAGCGTTTTTTTCGGGCCGACGACATCGACACGCTCGGTGCAGGCGTACTGACCGGGCTGAGAAAGATCTTTTTTCGCCGTCAGCTCATAGCCCTTTCCGAACAGAATGTCCAGATGTTCGCGGGACACGTGCAGGTGACGGGCAGACGTTTCGACTAAGAGTTGTTTTGCCATTTTTATATCCCCAATCATTTTAATTTCTGCATAAAACTGTATCATAAACCCCATCATTTGTCAAGGAAGGTCGCTATGGAACAGAGCTGGAATGCATTAAAAAGTCAATGTATGGACTGTCGCGCGTGCGGTTTGTGTGAAACGCGCCACAACGTGGTGTTCGGTGTGGGCAATCCGCAGGCGGAGGTGCTGTTCATCGGTGAAGGTCCCGGTGAAAACGAGGATCTGCAGGGCGAGCCGTTCGTCGGCAGAGCCGGCAAGCTGTTGGATGTGATGCTGGAAGCGGTGGGCTTGTCCCGTAAGCACAACATATACATTGCCAACATGGTGAAATGCCGTCCGCCGCAAAACCGCGATCCTCTGCCGGAAGAGCAGGAAGCGTGTGCACACTGGCTTTCGGAGCAGATGCGGCTGATCAACCCCAAGATCGTGGTGTGCCTTGGCCGTATTGCCGCGTTTCATTTTATTTCGCCGGATTTCAAGGTCACGCGTCAACACGGCGAGTTCATTGAAAAAGACGGTGTTTTGTATATGGGCATGTTCCATCCGGCGGCGATTTTGCGCAATCCCAATCAGAAGCCGGTGGCATTTGAAGATTTTGTGAAGCTGCGGGATAAGATCTTGGAGATCTGTACCCGCACTACCTTAAATTTTGACGACTGAAAACGGAGCAAATGATGAAACGATTGTTATACCGCGCATCTGCGGTACTGTTGGGAATAGTCTTGTTACTCGCGGCATTTCCGGTCGCGGGTGCCGAACTGCGGTACGAGTATCCCGCTGACGAGGATCCGATCGAATCTCCTTCTGCGGTGATGCTGTATATGGGTGTCAAAGCGGAGCAGGACGTCTATCTGTATGAAAAAGCTGCCGACACGCGATACCAGCCGGGCGCGCTCATGCGCGTGGCGATGCTCGGGTATGCGATGCGCTTGATTGAAGAACAGCAGTTGGATATGGATACCGTGACCGGCACCTATACGCTGGAACTGTTCAACCATTATGTTGCCGGAACCGGTCTGCACGTGGCACTGATGGATTTTGGTGAGACCTGGAAGCTTAGAGATCTGCTGACGCTTTGTGCTATCCAGACCGCCGCCGACTGTGCGGCAACGCTTGCCGCGACGCTCAGCGGCTCTCCGGACGCCTTTGTAGAGGGACTCAACCTCTATGCAGAAGAACTTGGTTGTACCAATTCCCATTTCACCAACGTAGTCGGTCTTAACGAGGACGGTCAATATATGTCTGCAAGGGATGCGGCGGTGTTTTCCCGCGCGGCGATGCAGTATACGGCAGTGCGAGGCGCGTTGGAGCTGACACAGTATACCGTCACACCGATCTCCGGCGAGAAAACGCGCAGTTGGCCGACCAGTTGTGATTTTATCCGCCAGTCGTCGGATGCGTTTTATACCTATGCACTCGGCGGTAAGACCGGCGGCACCTTAACCGAAATGTCGCTGATGGCATTCGGCGGCAACAACGGCTATGAATATATGGCGATCGTGATGGGTGCGCCCCGCAAGGACAAGGAAGAGAAATTGACCAACATTGCGTATGCGGATGCACGCCGTTTGATCCGTTGGGGCTTGTTGGATTTTCGCTATGAAACGCTCGCGCGCAAGAACGAGCCGGTCGGCCGCCTCACCGTGCGCGATTCTGCCGCGCGGAGCAGTGTCAGCTTAGTGCCGGTGCGAGACCTTGCCGCCGTGCTCGGCGAATCGGTCAAGAGTGAGGACGTCACTCGCCGGGTGGTCACAACAGAAGAAGAGTGTGTCGCCCCGATCGAGGCGGGACAGGTGCTCGGCACATTGGAGCTGTATCTCGGCGAAGAATTGGTCGGCTCGGTGCCGGTCGCGGCAGGAGAAAACGCACCGCGCAGTTTTCTGTATGCCGCGTGGTGCGACGTCCGTGATTTTTTGTTCTCCGGCTGGACGTTGGCGCTTCTCATCATTCTCGTTTTGGCGGTGGTAGGCTACCTTGTCCTCAACGTACAATACAACAAAAAACGCAGGCGCAAAGGGCGCAGATGATTATCCGAACCGCACGAATTTCGTGCGGTTCCTTTTGATTTTTGAGTTAATTCGTTAAATTTTCGTCAAACTCTTGAAAAACCGTGAGAAAAAGGGTAAAATAACTCTGATATGGATCGTTTTTCCAACTGAAGAAACGGTACCGATAAGAAAGGGGAATCCTCATGAATCTCTTGAACAAGAAAACCGTGGAAGATCTGCAGGTGAAGGGTAAACGCGTCTTGGTGCGTTGCGACTTCAACGTGCCGCTGAAAAACGGCGTGATTACGGATGAAAACCGCATTGTGGCGGCTCTTCCCACGATCAAGTATCTGATGAATCAGGGTGCCAAGGTTATTTTGTGCTCCCACCTCGGCAAGCCGAAGGGCGAGCCGAAGCCGGAATACTCGCTGGCACCGGTTGCAGTGCGCCTGAGCGAGAAGCTCAACTGTAAGGTTGTGTTTGCGGCGGACGACGAGGTTGTCGGCGCGAATGCCCGCAAAGCGGTTGACGCGATGAAGGACGGCGAGATCGTTCTGTTGCAGAACACCCGCTATCGTGCAGAGGAGACCAAGAACGGCGAAGCGTTCTCCAAGGATCTCGCTTCGTTGTGCGATCTGTTTGTTAACGATGCGTTCGGTGCAGCACACCGCGCTCACTGTTCCACCGTCGGTGTGGCATCCTACGTGGAAGAATCCGCCAACGGCTACTTGATGGCAAAAGAGATCGAGTTCCTCGGTAACGCCGTGGAAAATCCGGTTCGTCCGTTCGTCACCATCTTGGGCGGCGCGAAAGTGGCGGACAAGCTGAACGTTATCGAGAACCTGCTGAACAAAGCAGATACCCTCATCATCGGCGGCGGTATGGCGTATACCTTCCTTGCCGCGAAGGGTTACTCGGTCGGCACCTCCCTGCTGGATACCGAGAAGATCGACTACTGCCGCGAGATGCTCGCGCGTGCGGAGCAGAAGGGCGTCAAGCTCTTGCTTCCGATCGATTGCAAGATCGCCAAGTCCTTCCCCGATCCGATCGACGGTCCGATTGACGTTGAGGTCGTGGCGGCGGATGCGATTCCCGCTGACATGATGAGCTTGGATATCGGTCCGAAAACGGCTGAACTGTTTGCAAACGAAGTGAAATCCGCCAAGACGGTCGTGTGGAACGGCCCGATGGGTGTGTTTGAGAATCCCGTTTTGGCAAAAGGTACCATCGCGGTTGCCGAAGCGCTTGCCGAAACGGATGCCACCACCATCATCGGCGGAGGCGACTCTGCGGCGGCTGTGAACACGTTGGGCTTCGGCGATAAGATGAGCCACATCTCCACCGGCGGCGGCGCTTCTTTGGAATTCTTAGAGGGCAAAGAGCTTCCCGGCATTGTGGCAATGAGTGATAAATAATCCGAGAAAGGATAGGAATAGTAGTATGGGTAAGTATGTTATTGCGGGTAACTGGAAAATGAACAAGACCCCCGCGGAGGCTGTGGAATTGATCGAGGCGATCAAACCGTTGGTTGCGGACGCGACCTGCGACGTGGTTGTCGGTGTTCCGTTTGTGGATCTGCCGGCGGCTCTGGAAGCTGTCAAGGGCAGCAAGATCGGCGTTGCCGCTCAGAACTGCCACTGGGAGAAATCCGGTGCGTACACCGGCGAGATCTCGGCTGAGATGCTGAAAGCAATGGAAGTCGGCTATGTGATCCTCGGTCACAGCGAACGCCGCACCTATTTCGGTGACACCGACGTCACCGTTCAGAAGCGTATGCGCGCCGCGTTGGATGCGGGTCTTACCGTGATTCTGTGCGTGGGCGAGTATCTTGAGCAGCGTGAGCAGGGCATCACCGGCGAGATCGTGGCGATGCAGACGAAAGTTGCGCTCGGCGGCGTGTCCGAGGAAGAACTTGCACGCGTGATTGTCGCGTACGAGCCGGTTTGGGCGATCGGTACCGGCCGCACCGCTACGGCTGAGCAGGCGAACGAGGTTTGCGCACAGATCCGTGACGTGATCGCGGGCTTGTACAATGCGGATGCCGCGAAAGCGGTTACCATCCAGTACGGTGGATCAATGAACGCGGCGAATGCGGCAGAACTGCTCGCACAGTCGGATGTCGACGGCGGCTTGATCGGCGGCGCTTCCTTGAAACCCGCAGACTTTGCCGCCATCGTTGCGGCGGCGAAATAAATTACGTTTTCAACATCGGGCGCAAGGTTTGTTAAAAATCTTGCGCCCATGTAATGAGGGAGAATATGATGAAAAAACCTTTAGTGTTGATTATTATGGACGGTTTCGGTTTGAACGAGGGTGTGATGGGCAACGCCATCAAAGCTGCCGCCACCCCGAACCTTTCCAAGCTCTTTTCTGAAAATCCGTTTACTGCCATCGGCGCTTCCGGCATGGACGTCGGTCTGCCGGACGGGCAGATGGGTAACAGCGAGGTCGGTCATACCAATATCGGCGCCGGCCGTGTGGTGTACCAGGAACTCACCCGCATTACCAAATCAATCCAAGACGGCGATTTCTTTGAGAATGCTGCTCTGAAAAACGCGATGGAGAATGCTAAGGGCGACAAAGCGCTGCACCTTATCGGACTTTTGTCCGACGGTGGCGTGCACAGCCACTTGACCCATCTGTACGGGTTGTTGGAAATGGCGAAAAAGTCCGGTGTTAACAACGTGTTTGTGCATTGCCTGATGGACGGCCGCGACGTACCGCCGACTTCGGGTAAGGAATTTGTGGCACAGTTGCAGGCCAAAATGGAAGAGATCGGTGTCGGTAGCATTGCCACCGTAATGGGCCGTTACTACGCGATGGACCGCGATAATCGCTGGGAGCGCGTGGAAAAAGCGTATGCCGCGATGGTGTACGGCGAGGGTGTGAAGAACCCCGATGCCGTGGACGTGATGGCGAAATCGTATGACGAGGGTGTGACCGACGAGTTTGTGTTGCCCGCCGTGTGCGATGAAAACGGCAAGATCAAAGCGGGAGACAGTGTGGTATTCTTTAACTTCCGCCCCGACCGTGCGCGTGAGATCACCCGCACCTTTGTGGATCCGGAGTTTACCGGCTTTGAGCGTAAATGTGGGTTCTTCCCGCTTACCTACGTGTGCATGACGCAGTACGATGCGACCATGCCGAACGTTGACGTTGCGTTCCGTCCGCAATCGCTTAACAACACGCTGGGCGAGTATCTCGGCAAGAACGGCAAAACGCAGTTGCGTATTGCCGAGACCGAGAAATACGCACACGTGACGTTCTTCTTTAACGGCGGTGTTGAGCGTGAGTTCGAGGGTGAGGATCGCGTGCTGATCAACTCTCCCAAGGTCGCGACCTACGACCTGCAACCCGAAATGAGCGCGTATCCCGTGTGTGACGCGGTGATCGAGCGTATCCGTTCCGGCAAGTATGACGTCATCATCCTCAACTACGCCAACTGCGACATGGTCGGTCATACCGGTGTGTTTGACGCAGCGAAAGCGGCAGTGGAAGCGGTGGATACCTGCGTCGGCAAGACGGTGGATGCCGTTTTGGAAATGGGCGGTGTGGCACTCATTACCGCCGACCACGGCAACGCGGACAAGATGCTGGAGGACGACGAGGTGTCGCCGTTCACCGCACATACCACCTACCCCGTTCCGTTTTGTGTTGTCGGACATCCTTGCGAGCTGCGCACAGACGGCGGTCGTCTGTGTGACATCGCTCCGACGATGCTCGAGATCCTCGGCCTTACACAACCCGCCGAGATGGACGGACAGAGTTTGATAAAATAAATAAAAAAACGAACAGCCTCGCTCAACAGAGCGAGGCTGTTTCTACGTGTTAAGTGGCATAGAAAACCCATCTTTTTCAATTAAAAGTTTTAGGTCGGTTAGCGTTTGGTATTGTTGTTCCCATAGATAAGTCAAAGCCGCGTTGTGTGAAATCTTAACGCCCTCATCTTCAAACAAGGAAAAGTCACGATTTACCAATGTAATTCCTTGTAAATAGGTTAGAACAAACATGGTATACAAATCATTACACAGCCCATCTAAATCATTCAACGCTATTTTTACCAAAACAGTCAAACCTCTTTCTGTTACAAGATACAATAAATATATATCATGTCGCTGAAAACCATGTCCTACAGATAAGACAAATAAAAAATTATTCACAAAACAAGCAATCAAGCGCCCATTTTGCAGGATTATTCTCAATGTATTCCCATATTTTTTTATAGTCCTGTTCACCGCGGACAATGTGATCGTGAAAAGAGGTTTGCCATATTGTTTTGGGGACGGAAGGCATAAATGCCTTCCCTACAGCGCGGGTAACTGCTGCTTTGAACTTTCCAACGATATTGGGGACGTCGTACCGCTTTGTAGGGAACGGATTTATCCGTTCCGTAATTCGGATGAGCAAATGTACATGATTTGGCATAATCACAAACTTGTCGATTGCAACATTTTTATAATGAGTTTCGATATTACAAATTTCCATATGTACGAGTTTGCCGATCTCTGACAACTCGTTCTGTGGACCGTTGAGGACGGTGGCTTCTGCAGAAATTCTTGATAAAATCGGGGCGCGATCTTTGGTACATATCGTTACAAAATATACACCGGGAGAACTATAATCGTACTCTGTCAATCGGTTGCGTTTTCGATTTGGTAAATCCAAGGAACACCCCACCTATAATAACAGGGCAAGCATGAGCTTGCCCTGCAATTTTATTTATTCTGCGTCAATGCTCGGTAACGTGAGGAGGTCGTCTGCCTCGGCGGCCTCTATCCCCTCTACGTTGCGCAGGTTTTTGAGGATGATGCTGTTGCGGTGGCGGGCATCGTCTAAGACGTTACCGGCTTCGTCCACCTTTTTCTTGGCTTTTTCCAAAAGACCCTCAAATTTATCGTATTGGGTCTTCACAGCACCCAGCACTTTCCACACCTCGGCGGCACGCTTGTCGAGCGCCACCGTGCGGAAGCCGATGCGCAAGGTGTTTAAGAATGCGGTGATGGTGGTGGGACCGCACACCATGATGCGATATTTGTTCTGTAATTCTTCTGCCAACCCCGGGCGGCGCAGGATCTCGGCGTACAAGCCCTCGGTCGGTAAAAACATGATCGCAAAGTCGGTGGTCTTCGGCACATCAATGTACAGATCGGCAATGGTTTTTGCCTCGTTGCGGATGGTGCGCTCGAGTGCCTTGGTTGCCGCTTCTGCCGCATCTTTATCGGCTTTTTCCGCGGCATCTACCAAGCGTGTGTAGTCTTCTTGCGGGAACTTCGAGTCGATGGGCAACCAAATATAGGTGCCGTCCTCGTCACGCGACGGGATCTTGACCGCAAATTCCACCTGCTCGCGGTTACCGCGGATGGAGACGTTTTGTGCATACTGCTCGGCGGTGAGCGTCTGCTCCAAAATGTTGCCGAGTTGAACTTCTGCCCAGGTGCCGCGCGCTTTCACGTTGGTCAGCACGCGTTGCAGATCGCTGACACCGCTTGCCAGTTCTTTCATCTCACCGAGCGATTTATACACGCTTTGCAACTGTTCGCCAACCGTCTTAAAACTGGAGTCCAACCGCTTTGTCAGCGTGCTTTGCAGTTTTTCATCGACGGTTTCGCGCATCTGATCGAGTTTTTTCTCGTTGCTTTCCTGCAATCCGCGCACGGCGGTGGTGAGGGTTAAGTTTAATTTCTCCTGATGCTCACCGGAGACTTTTAAAGATTCCTTTTGCCCTTCGGTGATGGTCTGATTCATTTCCTTTAGGGCGCCGCTGATCTCTTGACGGGTGCTGCGCACCTCGTCACGCAGGCGCCGTTCCGATTCCTCCAGATGCTCGCGGGAATCGGTTTTGGGCTTGCGGACAAGCAACAAAATTTGCAGGGCAATCACCAACACCAGCAGAGCTGCTATCACATACAGTTCCATCGTTATTCAAGCTCCTGTAAATCTTCTTGATCTTTTTTTTCCGGCTTGTTATTTTTACCGTCTTTGATGACTTTGACGTCGTCACGGTGCAGCGAGACGGGCGGCGAATCCGGAGCTTTTTCCAGACGCACCTTCAAGTTGCCCGAAAGAATATTTACCTCAACGACCGTGCCGCGTCCCTCGGGCGTGTTGACAAGAGCGCCCTGCTTGGGAGTTATCTTGATGAGTGAAGAATAGGTATCCTGCTCATACTTTAAGCAGCACATCAGTCTGCCGCACGAGCCGGAAATTTTGGTGGGATTGAGAGACAGGCCCTGCTCCTTTGCCATTTTGATGGACACCGGTTGAAAGTCGGGTAAAAACTGGGTACAACACAGCGGTCTGCCGCAGATACCGAGTCCGCCGAGCATTTTGGCTTCGTCGCGTACGCCGATCTGCCGCAGCTCGATGCGGGTATGGAACAAGCCCGCAAGATCCTTGACGAGGTTGCGGAAATCCACACGGCCCTCGGCGGTGAAATAAAAGAGGATTTTCGAATTGTCAAACGCATATTCCGCGCCGATGAGTTTCATATCCAGCTTGTGTGCCGCGATGCGTTCCTCACATAACCGCAGCGCCTGCGCTTCCTTTTCGGCATTTTCCTTGGCATGGCGCACGTCGTCTGCCGTTGCCGGCCGCACGACCGCCTTGAGCGGCTGTATGATCTCGGAATCCTCCATATCGCGATTTTCCATCACAACCTCGCCGCACTCCAAACCGCGGGAGGTTTCCACGATGGCGTGGTCGCCCTTGCGGAAGGTGTGACCCGCGGAGGCGAAATAATACACTTTTCCCATGTTCTTAAAGCGAACACCGATGATATTGGTCATAGCGATTCTCTCCTATCGTCCTGCGGCGCGTCTGAGCCGCGCGCAGAGAATGGTTAAAAACAATGTGTGGTTCATGTTAAAGAACCGTGCCGTTTGCAGTTCCTCAATCACCGCGATCAGCGCCAAAAGCTGTCCGCGTGTGAGCGACCGCGAAAGCACCTTGGCAGTTTCGGGAGATGTCCCCAAAAAAGCGGCATGACCGAATTTCGCGACCAGTGCGTCGCGGAAAATCAGTTTGAGTCCGCTGAGGACTGCCGTAATGCGGTCTTTCTGCTTCTCCAACGGTGCCGTGGCGGTGAGCAGCGACAGCTCCGTATGAGCGGTAACGGCAGAGGCGATGGACGGCAACAATTCCAAAATGTCCTGGTACGAACCGTCCGACAACCCGTCGAGCGCTTGTCCGATGATGCCGCCCCACAACGAGGCTGCGCGTGACAACTCATCGTCGGCTATATTCGGCAGCCGACGGCGCAACACGGCGACCGCCTCCTCCGCAGATACACCGCCAAGCGGTACGGCAAACACGCGCGAACGCACGGTTTCGAGCAGTTGGGAACGCTGTTCGCAGGTTAGAATAAAACGCAGGTGTGCCGGTGGTTCTTCCAACACCTTGAGCAACGAGTTTTGCGCTTGCTCGGTCATGTTTTGTACGTCACACAGAATGAAGACGCGTACCGACGCTTCGTTCGGCCGCACGTAGACCTCTTCCCGCAGTTCGCGCACCACGTCAATATGGAACGACCGCGCTTCGCCGCCACCGCCGATCTCGGTAATATCGGGATGGTTACCCGAAAACGCTTTGTGACAAGCAGAGCAGCTTCCGCAGGGCTTTTCGCCGGCAGAACGGCACACCGCCGCCGCGGCAAGCTGCCGCGCCAGGGTGCGGCGACCGCTGCCTTTCGGCCCTTCCAGGAGGATGGCATGCGGAAACGCACCGGCATCCAAACGGGAGGAAAGCAACGCTTTTGCTGCTGAATTGCCTGCAAAAACAGAACCGTCCGGTAACGTCCAGTTCATACACGATCCCCCTTCATTCCATACTTAATATAAGTATACCGCATTTTTGTTCACCTGACAAGAATTTTCTTGACTTTTATACCATAAAGCCGTACCATTTTTATAAGTTGATCAGAGAGGAGGAAGACCGTGAAAAGAAGGATTGGCAGCGTTGCGTTGCTGCTTTGTCTGATCGCGTTTGTGTCGCTCGGGCTTACCGCCGTATTCGGTGTAAAAACGCCGCAAAAGCCCGACGATGTGTCGGTGGTGGCGAGTTTTTATCCGCTGTATACTGCGGCGCTGAACGTGGTCGGCGCATGCGACGGTGTCACGGTTTCCTGCCTTACCGGGTTGCAGACGGGTTGCTTGCATGATTATCAATTATCCCCTGCCGAACGCGCTGCGCTCGGCGCAGCGGACGTGCTTATACAAAACGGCGGCGGGATGGAATCGTTTTTAGAAGTCGCTTTAGAATCGTTGCCGGAGCTTACCGTGATCGACACCTCCGCCGGTTTGGAACTGCTCTCTTGTGAAGAACACGAGCACAGCCACGGTCATGACCACAACCACAGCGTGAATGCGCATCTATGGGTGGATCCCACTCTCTATGCCGAGCAGGTGAAGCGAGTACGCGACGGATTGTGTGCGGCGGATCCCGCGCATGCGGGGGAATACACCGCGAACGCGGCAGCGTATCTGCAAAAAATCGCAGCGGTGGAACAACAGTTAAACGAAGTGACCCTTCCCCTCCCCTATGCGTTGCTTTTTCATGAGTCTGTGGCGTATGCGGCAAGGGTGCTGCACCTTGAAACGATTGGCACCGTTCCCCTCGGTGAGGACGAGGCCGCGTCTGCCGCTGATCTGGCAGAGATGGCGGATGCGCTGAAGGGAAAGGCGGTACTGCTTCTCTATGACAATCAATATCCCGCGCTGTACGAATCCCTTGCGGGGTATGCCGACAAGGCGGCGATCGTGCGGTGGGACATTGCCGTGCAACCGATAAACGGGGTAGCGGCGAAGGATATGTGGCTGTTTGCCATGCGACAGAATATTAACGCGCTAAAGGAGGCGGCGGCATGAGTTCGTGCGGGTTGCATTGTTTGAAGATTTCAAATATCGGCGTACAGACGGACGGACACACCTTGCTGAGGGACGTCAATCTGCACGTGCATTGCGGAGAGTTGACCGCTATCGTCGGCCGCAACGGTGCGGGAAAAACGACACTGCTCAAGGCGATTTTGGGGGAGATCCCGCATACCGGCAGCGTGGAGTTTTCCGGCCATAACGGCACCCCTGTGGCGGGCGGCAAGCCGCGCATTGGGTACGTGCCGCAATCGCTTTCCGTTGATCGACACACTCCCGCATCGGTGTACGATATGTTGTTGTCACTGACCGAGGGATATCCTGCGTTTTTCCCCAGACGTCGAAAAACGGTGGAAACCTTCCGCGCGCACCTTCGGCGGTTTCGCGCGGAAGAGTTGCTCGATCAACCGATCGGGAGGTTGTCCGGCGGTGAACTGCAACGGGTACTGCTCGCCGCGGCTACCCTGCCGACACCCGACTTGCTTGTCTTGGACGAGCCGGTTTCCGGTGTGGATCACAGCGGCCTTAAGGAACTGTATGAGCTGTTAGATACGCTCAAGGAGCAGGAGGATATGGTCATTTTACTTGTGTCGCACGATCTTGATTATATTCGTAACCACGCCGACAAGGTGGTTTTGTTGGACAAGACCGTACAAGCCTTCGGTACCCCCGACGAAGTGTTTGTCACCGAGGCGTTTCACCGCCTTTTTGGGAGGTGATGCGCGATGATACAAGCCATCGGTGAACTGTTCACCTATGATTTCATGCGCCGCGCCGCGGCAGGCGTGTTGCTGATGATGCCGCTGTTTTCACTGCTCGGCACCCTGGTGGTCAACAACGGCATGGCGTTTTTCTCTGATGCGCTCGGTCACTCGGCGCTGACGGGTGCCGCCATCGGTTTGTTGTTCGGGATGGCAGATCCCAGCCCCGCGATGCTGATCTTTGCCATCGTGTTTGCGCTGTTGATGAATGCCATTCGTCGCTCGAGGCTGTCCTCCACCGATACGGTCATCAGCGTGTTTGCCTCTTGCGGTCTGGCACTGGGATTGGTGCTGCTTTCGAAAAACAGCAGCTTTTCCGGCTATCAAAGCCTGCTGATCGGCGATATTTTGGCCATCACCGACACGCAACTGTGGATATTGGCGGGCACCTTACTCGCGGTCGTGATCGTTTGGGTGTTGTGCTTCAACGGATTTTTCGCCGTGGCGCTCAGCCCGCCGTTGGCGCGCAGTAAAGGTTTGCCGGCGGTGTGGCTGGACAACTTGTTTGTGGTCGTGATGGCGGCGGTGGTGATGCTTTCGGTGCGTTTGGTGGGGTTATTGCTCATCAATGCGATGCTGATCCTGCCTGCGGCTGCGGCGCGCAACGTCGCAAAAGGCTTGCGAAGCTACGTGTCTCTTGCGTTGATCTTTTCTCTGTTTTCCGGTTTGCTCGGGTTGCTCGTATCGTATCTGAACGCATTTGCGACGGGACCTACCATCGTGCTTATCGGTGCGGCGGTGTTCTTCGGAACGTTTTTCATCGCTCGCCGCGAAAAAGCATAAAAAACGCCCGCTGTTTTTCAGCGGGCGTTTTGGTTTATTCTTCTATGGGCTCTTTTTTGACGATGCGCACCAAGTCAATACGGCGCTCGTCCATTTTGAGGACAGTCAGCTCGACGTTTTCAAACAGAACGGTTGCGTGCTCCTCCTCGGTGGGGATGCGCCCCAACTGATCGATGAGGAATCCGGCAAGCGTATCGTAATCGCCTTCCGGGAAATCCGCGTCCAACAGCTCGCCGACTTCGTCGATTGCCATGGAGCCGTCTACCTCAAAGGTGTTTTCGCCGGTCTGCTTGACCTCTTCTTCCTCGTTGTCGTATTCATCCTGGATACTGCCCACGATGGATTCCAGCAGATCCTCCATCGACACGATGCCGGCAAGACCGCCGTACTCATCCACTGCCATGGCGAGCTGAATGTGTTTTTCGGTCATTTCCGCGAACAGATCGTCACAGCGCTTGG
>CAYVDQ010000020.1:0-12426 GCA_964450615.1 uncultured Eubacteriales bacterium
AGCGCGGCACGGCATAGTCAGCGGGAAATACCTGATTGAGCGTGGGGACGCCCCACTGGCGACCGCGGTGATCACCGTCGGTCACCGGCAACTCTACCGAAAACGGTCTGCCGAGCAGGCGGGCGGCAAGTGCCATATCGCCAACGGCGACCGCCTGCCGCACACGCGTGGAACTGATAACCTCTCCGTCACGCGAGACCGCGTCCACCACCGTCACGCGGATACCGAGTGGTTCGCATAAGGTGCGTAACGTTTGTACAGTGCCGACGCCGTGTTTGCCGAACCGATAATTATACCCGCAGCACACGACCCGCGCTTGTAACAGATCACAAAGAATTTCGCGCACAAAGCGCTCGGGAGAGAGCTCACACACCGCTTCGAACGGCATTTCGATCCATTCGTCTGTTCCCAGGGTGCCGAGCAGCTGCTCTTCCCGCCGAGCAGTCAGCAAACGGCCTGCCTTATGCTTGGGTACACCCGTCATAGACAGTGCCGTCGCGGTCAGGATCGCGCCGTCTTCATCGATCACACCGCACGCCGCTGCCAGCACCGTACGGTGCCCGATATGCAGTCCGTCAAACACACCGAGCGCCACTGCCCGATGTGCGGTTGGCAACACATCCCGCTCTCGCCACGTATATCGCTTTACCGCCAACGCGATCCCTCCTTTTCTCGTCTTAGTATATCATACTTATTTTGAAAAGCAAAACTTGTTTTTGAAAAATACACACAAAAAACACAATTCGCCGTTACCATTAGGATTGTATTATTATATCCCAAAGGAGGCAATCCCCGATATGATCAATGTACAAAACCTGACCAAGCGATACGGCTCTCACCTCGCGGTGGACAACATCAGCTTTCAGGTGAACGAGGGTGAAATTTTGGGATTTCTCGGGCCGAACGGCGCGGGTAAATCCACCACCATGAACATCCTCACCGGTTATCTGTCGTCCAGCGAGGGCACTGTGACCATCAACGGACACGATATTTTAGAGGAGCCGAACGAAGCAAAGGCCAGTATCGGCTATCTGCCGGAGCAGCCGCCGCTGTATCTGGATATGACGGTGCGTGAGTATTTGGATTTTGTGTTCGACTTAAAGCAGTGCAAATTCAACCGTCAAAAACACATCGCCGAGATCTGCCGTTTGATGCAGATCGAGCACGTGTATAATCGGTTGATCAAAAATCTTTCCAAAGGTTACCGTCAGCGCGTCGGCTTTGCACAGGCGCTCATTGGCAACCCGCCGGTGCTGATTCTGGACGAGCCCACCGTCGGCTTGGATCCGAATCAGATCATTGAGATCCGTGCACTGATCAAAAACCTCGGTAAGCACCACACCGTCATCCTCTCCTCGCATATTCTGCAAGAGATCGAAGCGGTGTGCGATCGCATTATCATCATCAACGAGGGAAAGCTCGTCGCCGACGATACCGCCGCCGCGCTTTCCGAAAAATACTCGTCCGACCGCCGCCGCATAGCGCTCATTGCCGGTGACGAGAAACGCGTGACCGATATTCTGACACACCTCCCCGGTGTTGAAGACGTCGTGTGCTACGGTGAAAAAGAGGACGGTGTGTACGAATACGCCATTGAGCCGGAAGACAGCGCGGATTTCCGCCGCGCACTGTTTACGGCACTCTCCAAAGAGGGTTATCCGCTTCTCGGCTTGCGCTCGATGGAAATGTCCTTGGAGGAGATCTTTATTTCGCTCACGCGTGAGCAGCTCCCGCAAACCACTCGTAAAGGAGGCAAGACCCAATGAGTGCCATTTTTAAGCGTGAATTCAAAACCTATTTCACCTCCCCGATCGGCTATATCGTGCTTGCCATGATTTACGGCCTCAGCGGGTACTATTTCTTCATGTATAATTTAGCGAACGGGTATGCCGATCTGTCGTATGTGTTCAGCTCGGTACTGACGTTCTTAATGCTGCTCGTTCTGCCGGTGCTGACCATGCGCCTGATGAGTGACGATAAGCGTCAAAAGACGGATCAAGCGTTGCTCACCGCCCCCGTCAGTCTGACCGGCATCGTGCTCGGCAAATTCTTGGCCGCGTTGTTGCTGTTCACCGTCGGCATTTCCATCATGCTGGTGTTTGCCATCATCATCGCCACTCAGATCACACCCGATTGGCTGGTGATCTTCGGCAACTTTGTCGGTCTTTTATTGCTCGGTGCGATGATCATCGCCATCGGTCTGCTGATCTCCTGCTTGACCGAAAGTCAATTTGTCGCTGCACTCGGCACTTTCCTGGCTTCGTTTGCGTTGCTGATGATAGACAGCGTCGGTTCCATGCTGTCCTCCAGCACGGTCGCCGTCGCGATCACCGATTTTTTGTCGGTGTCCCAGCGGTATTCCAACTTCACCAGCGGGTTGATGCAGTATGACGACATTATTTTCTTTGTGAGCATGACGGGACTGTTTTTGTTTGTAACGGTTCGTGTACTCGACCGCAAACGCTGGAATTGATAAGAGGAGGTAACACGATATGAGTAACTTTGATGAGATCAAAAAGACCCCCGAGGAATCGGAAAACCTCCCCGCTGACGTTACGGAGGTAGAGGTCACTCCGCCCACCGACGAAAAACCGAAGAAGAAAAAAACTCTGAAGCTTCCGAAACTCAACTGGCGTTCCAATCGCAAGCTTCGTCTGGGCGCCACCGCTACGGCGATCACGGTCGTGGTGGTGGCTGTGGTCGTGCTGATCAACGTCATCTGCGGCATTCTGGCAGACCGTTTCCCGTGGACGCTGGACCTTACTGCCGATCAGACCTATTCGTTATCCGAGGACAGCCGTTCCTTGGCACAAGTGATATCGACCGAGATCGCGATCACGGTACTGGTAGGAGAGGACTATTTTTCTCAACCGAATACGGGCGTCGAGGAATACGATACGATCTTACGTCAATTCTATCTGTTCACCCAGGAATACGAAACGTTAAGTAACGGCAAGGTCACCACCGCCTATGTAGACCTTGAAAAGAACCCAACGCTGTCGGCATCGTACAAAGAAAAATACGAGGCGACCAGCGGCAACATTTTGTTTGTGTGCGGCGATCAGTATCGCATGATCACCCTGGACGATCTGATGCAACAGGACGTGGATTACACCACCTATTCCTATACTGTCACCTCGTTGGTCGAGCAAAAGCTCGCCACCAATATCAGCAGTGTGTGCGGCGGAAAAGCCGTCACCGTCACCTTCTTGACCGGTCATGATGAAGACGAGGATGCGATTGCCTCTCTCAAAAGTTTGTATGAGCTCAACGGCTATTACACGCAAACACTGGACTTTACTACTGCACAAACCATCAGCGACACCACCGGAGCGATTGCCATTGTCGGTCCCACCAAGGATTATACGGCGGACGAAATCAAGCGCCTGCGTGATTGGCTGCACAATGACGGCAATCTCGGGCGCAACCTGTTTGTGTTTGCAAGTTACTCCGGCACCTGTCCCAATTTGTACGATTTTCTGTCCGTGGATTACGGCATCACCGTTACCTCAAACATCATCATGGAAACGGATGCCAACAACTATCCGATGGATTTCTACGGCAGTTATCCGTATCTGCCGCTGACCACCGTTACTTCGTCTGATCTCACCGACACCATTGCCGGTCAGAAGATCATCATGCCGCTGACGCTGCAGCTACTCACCGCCAAAGACGCTGACACCGAAAAGAACCTACTGACCAACCACCCACTGGTCACCTTCCCCGAAAGCAGCCGCCTGACCGCTCTCAGCGACCTATTGGCTGCCGAAAGCAACGACGATATCGTACAGGTTGAAGCGGACGAGTATCCGCTCATCGGTATGGCATACGCCCGCGACTACAACGTCGTCAACAACGAAAGCGTGCAGAACTATATCGTTGTCAGCGGAAGCTGTCAGTTTGCCGACTACGTCACCTCCTCGCAGTACGAGAACGAGAGCCTGGCGATCGAGCCGCTTCGCACGATGTGCAGTCTCGGTGACACCGTTGTGATCTCCGGAAAAGATCTGTCGGCAGATACGCTTTCCTTCTCCACGCTGACCGCTCAGGTGGTCGGACTGGGCGTATTCACACTGGGTATCCCGCTGGTGCTGGTCATCATCTGTTTGGTCGTCTTCTTTAAAAGGAGGCACTTATGAGTAAAGGTGACACGACCCACTCGAACCTGCCGCAAAGCGGCTGATTTCGGGTCTTTTCACCCCATTCGATCTCGCAAGGCGTCAAGCCAAGCTTTGCCCGAATGAACTTAAAATTCCTCGAAATCCCCTCGCTTTGCGGTCGGAGATTTTAAAAAGAGGCAATTTTGGTTCAGCCGAGGCAAAAACGCAGCGAATACTGTCCGTATTCGCGAGTATTTTAACGAAGGATGTGCGGAAATTGCCCTTTTTAAAACAAAGTTCGAATGAGTCGCGACACCTTAAGCGCATGACAAAACGCACCCGCTCGTTGCTGTATGCCGTCATCGCACTGGCGGTGGTCGGCGTGTTGCTGGTAGGCTTATTGTTGCTGCTTCCCGAAACAGATAACAACACGGATGACGATCCCGTTGTTGATGAATCCGTTGTGCTGTTTGATAAAAGCGGTGAAGATGCCGTCACGCTGTCTTCTGCCGTGATCTCGTTGGCCGACAGCTCGTATACCATTGAAATGACCGAGGACGAGTTGTATACCGTAAAAGGATACGAGGATCTGCCGTTGGATCACACCCTGCTTTCGAATACCGCGGACTCACTTCTGAGTATCACCGCCACTCGCCTGGTATTGGAAGCGCCGGATACCCCCGCCGACTTTGGGCTTGGTGAAACGGAGAACAGCTTCACCGTATCCGCCACCTATTCCGACGATTCCGCTTTTGCCTTTGAGATCGGTGATCTTTCTCCTTCCGGCGAAGGGTATTACATGCGCGAAATCGGTAAAAAAGCCGTCTATCTGATGGATCCGACCTTCTGTGAAACTTTTAACTATGAGCCCACTCAATATATCAATCGGTTGCCCGTCACCGCTCCAACGGCGGAGGAGAGCACCGATACGGTCGTTGTGCGCGATGTGACACTGACCGGAACCGTGCGGCCGCAGACCATCTATTTCCAGATCACTGAGCAATCGAACGATGACGAGGAAACTCAGGTGATTTCAGGCTATGCCATTCAAAAGCCGTATTTCCATGCGGTGGATTCCAACAGCACCCTGATCACATACACCACCTTCTCCGGTTTAACAGCATCCGATATCGTCGCACTGCGCCCCACCGCTGCAGATCTGACGGCTTACGGTCTGTCCGCGCCCTATTCGGTGTGCACGGTTAATCTGTCATTACAGCGCACCACCGAGACAACGGGCGAAGACGGCGAAACCGACACCGAGATCTCGTATCACAGCACCTTTAAGTATACCATCAAGCTCGGTAACACGGACGAAAGCGGCAATTACTACGGTGTGGTATATGCCGAAAACACATTGACCCCCGTGGTATATCTGTTTGAGCCGAGTGCGGTTTCCTCTTGGGTGGATGCCCAGTATGAAGATGTAGCGGACGATCTGCTGTATTCCCAACGCATCACGAACCTCACCTCGGTTTCGATCACCGACAACGGTGATGCCAAAACCTTTTCCTTGACACATTCCCCGGATGAGGAAGATACGGATAAGGCCTTGACCGTCACGGCAGAGGGCAAGACCTACAGCACCCCCGATTTCCGCACCCTGTACGCCTCCATGCTCAGCCTATACCGGATGGGCGCCACCGATGAAACACCCACCGGCACGCCGATACTGACGTTGCAGTTCACACCGACGAAGGAATATGGCTCGACAACCACCGTCCGCATTTACGAATACACCGTCGGCTATTGCATTGCCGTACACAATTCCGGCGAAAAGCATTTGCTCAATGCGAAGGACGTGCAAGAATTGCAAAACGATTACCACAAATTCTTAGCCGGTGAAAGTATTTCCTAAATCTACCACAAAACGCCGCGAGGGGTTTCTCCCTATCGCGGCGTTTTTATATACCGATTTCATATCGCACCGCCTCGTACGGCAACCCCCACACCCTGTGCCGCCGTTTCTTGTCGCCAAAACTGCGCACCGTAACGGTACAGGTGCCGTTTCGGCGCTGCCACACGCTTTGCATAACGGAGATGTGATCCACCGTATCACGCGGCAAATACACCCGATAAAACGCAAGACCGCGCGGATACCATGCCGTCACGGCGGTTTCGTCAGCGCCGAATCCGGCACTGCAAAACCCGAAAAAACGCACGGCAAGCCACCATATCCCAAGCACTGTACACACGAATGCCGGCACCTGCCAAAACCCGCCCGCCATCCACGCTAACACGCCGGCAGCCATCAGCATCAGCGGCAATGCCACATACCGCCACCACGCGCGGCGCGCCGCCTTGATTCGCCCTTCTTTCAAGGGATATCCCGGCAACAAGCGTTCCAACCCTTCACACAAAGTCTTGGGGTCGGCCGCCGGAATGAGAACGGGCCGAGCCCCCAAATCTCTGCCGTATCCCGCAGCGGTGATCACTGCTGTATACAGTCCTTGCAATCGCATCAACAGCGTCTGCCGCAATTCCAACGCTGTGATCTTATCACGGTCAATCAGTACGTCGCGACGTGTAAACAAACCCGACACCAAATGCAACTGATTGTTTTGTACGGTCGCATAAAAGCCGATATACCGCAAAAACGTATTCAGCACCGCCACGCACCAGCCGATCAACAGTAAATTGGCAACAAGCCGCAATGCCGACGGAAGCTGCGCTATCGGAAAGCGCTGCAAAATCCCCACCGCATCCACCGAAAACCACTCACTCAGTAGCGTGCTCAGCTGTCGCAAGGCAGGGGTGGCGGTCAACAGTCCCACTGCTGCGTTGGAGCCGCTGACCGCCGTCACGATCACCGGCCACAGCCGTGCTCGAAACCGCTGTGCCGAGCGGTCTTTCAATAAAAATAACCGCCGCACCTGCTTTGCCGATAGATACAGCACGGCATCCGACCGCCGCCGCAAGCCGGCGGTATTCACACGCACCCGCCGCCCACTGCATAAGGCGAGGAGCAGCGTGCGCTCTATCTCAACCGATGCCGCATCCTCCGCGCGGATATGCAGCGAATGGCGCATAAGCACGCCCTGCCGCACACCGATG
The DNA here is from genome assembly GCA_964450615.1 of uncultured Eubacteriales bacterium. Classification (GTDB taxonomy): domain Bacteria; phylum Bacillota; class Clostridia; order Oscillospirales; family Acutalibacteraceae; genus RGIG3009. The sequence goes on from CAYVDQ010000020.1 coordinate 7,155, forward strand.
CTGTAAAACCCGTTTTGTGTGCGCCCTACCCGATACCGGCTGCTCTTCCATTTTGCCACCGAATACCCAAGCAGTACTGCGCACAGCAGCAACGTGCGCATAACGGCGCGCGGATCGGTTGACGGCATCGTCGCATACAAAAACAGCCACAGCAAGAGCGGCCACCACCGCATATCATACACGATATAGACTCCATACGGTCGTTGTTCCATCAACATTCCTCCAGTCGCGCTGTCAAGCGAGCGGCGGTGCCGTTGTCCAACAGCGGCAACACGGCACAACCGCCCGCAAACCGCAGCACAACCGTACGGCAGTGAAACAAGCGATGCAACGGCGGCGTCCACGTCTCAAAGGTGCGTAAGGCGCTCAGCGGCACCACCGTTTCCCGTCGCCATAATACGCCATATCGCACGTAAATCCGCTTGTCATCCTTCTCACCGTACAGCGACCGCGTCAGCCGCGGCAGATACCAAACAAGCAACAAAACGGCAACCACCGCTGGTGTCAAACACCAAAGCGAATCCGTTAGCCATCGCAACAGCACGACGGCGGACGCGGCCACGGCGATCACCGCCGTACGCAGCACCGCCCGTGCGCCCGCACCGGCAACAAAGGTCATAGCGCTTCTCCTTCCAAATTCCTACAGTTCAGTATATTTATGCCCAAACGCGCCTAAACTATGTTGCAACGTACCGCTTTTAGGAGGATGCCGCATGAAACGCACGTTTCGCGGCGGGATCGTTTTTCCTGCCGCCCTGCAAAATCAAAAAGAAACCGCTCAGGCCTCCTCTTTTCTGACGATCTTTCCCAAGCAGCTGCATCTGTCCTTGGACACCGCGCTCAAACCGACGGTGGCGGTCGGTGACACCGTACGCATCGGTGACCGACTCGCCGCCGATCCGGGCTCCAAGCTTCCGCCGCTTCACTGCGGCATTTCCGGTACGGTAACGGCCATCGAGCAATCGTCCGTTATCACGGTCACCGGCGACGGCAACAATACGTTCGGCGCGTTGATGCCGCCGTTATCGGAAACCGCTTCCCGCGAGGCTCTGCTGCAACGAATGTACGATGCGGGATTGGTGGGGATGGGCGGTGCCGGATTTCCGACCTACCGCAAATATCAAGTCGGCACTATCCTTCATCTGCTGATCAACGCGTGTGAATGTGAGCCGTATCTCGCCGCCGACGTCCGCTTGTCGATAGAACACCCCGATACGCTCGCCGAAGGCATCCGTTTTCTTGCCGCTGCTGCAGGGGTGTCCCCCCGGGAGGCGGTGTTTTGTACCGAATCACCGACGGCTGCCGCCCGTTTGTCGGGAACAGGTATCCGCACACTTTTGTTGCGCGACCGTTATCCGCAGGGCAGTGAACGACAGCTGATCGCGGCTATTTTCCGACGCGAAGTCCCCGAGAACAGCTACCCTATCGACTGTGGTGTCGCGGTATCCAACGTCGCAACCGCCGTTGCCATGGCAGAGGCGGCACACGGTTTGCCGCTGACACGTCGCTCGGTCACCGTTTCGGGTGAGGTAGCGCGCCCCATGAATCTGCTTGCTCCCATCGGAACACCCTTTGCCGATCTGATCAAGTCGGCAAAGCCTTTGCTTTCCGGCCGTCGCTGCCGCTATATCGCGGGTGGACCTATGACCGGCACGCGGATCACGTCGCTCAAGGCGGGCCTGCCGAAAACCTGCGGCGGGGTCACAGTACTACCCGCGCTTCGCATCAAAGAGAGCCCCTGCATCCGCTGCGGCGGCTGTGTACGCGTATGTCCGGCAGGACTGATGCCGTTTCGCATCGAAGCGGCGCATCTCGCTGGCGAGCGCGACGATACGGCAGCTGCCTGCATTTCCTGCGGTTGCTGCTCCTACGTGTGTCCCGCCAAACGAAATTTAGCCGCGCATATCAGCGAAGCGCGGCGGGAAATGAGGCAACGATCTTGACTCTCATAGCCCCGTATATTCGCGCCAACCGCACCACCGACTCGCTCATGGCGACGGTGTGTGTAGCGCTCGTTCCACCGTCAGTGGCGGCTGTGTACGTATTCGGTTGGCAGGCAGCACTGCGGCTGATCGTGGGTTTGCTTGCCGCCTGCGCCGCAGACCGCCTAGGCGGTATTCGCCGCCCGCTTGACGGATCTGCCGCCGTCACCGGGTTGATCCTGACACTCTCCTGCCCCGTGGGCACACCGCTGTGGCTTTTGGCGCTCGGCGCGGTATTCGCCGTGTTCGTCATGCGGGATGCCTTCGGCGGTATCGGAAACAATCTTTTCAACCCCGCCATGGCGGCACGCGCCGTCATGCTGTCGGTGTTCCCCGCCCATCTGAGCGGTTATGCAACGCCCGATGCGATTTCCACCGCAACGCCTCTTTCCTCAGCCGCTACGTATCCCGCTTCGGATACGCTGTTGCCCCGCTTGATCGGCACCACGAACGGCTCTTTGGGCGAAACCTCGGCGCTGATGATTCTGCTGGGCGCCGTGTGGCTGCTCGCGCGCCGTGTGATCCGCCCGCAGGTGCCGATATTGTCGTTGATTGGGTTTTCAATCGTTTCTGTGCTGACAACAGGGCATATCGTGCTGCCGCTGTTGTCGGGCAGTATTCTGTTCGGTGCCGTTTACATTTTCACCGATTACACCGGCAAACCCACCACACCGCTCGGCGAAGGTCTTTTTGCGTTTGGTGTCGGCGTCACCGTTGCGCTGTTACGCGCCTACGGTCGCTATCCGGAGGGTGTCTGCTTTGCCGTACTGTTATGGAATCTGCTGACGCCCCTTATTGAGCGTCTAACCGCTCCACACATCTACGGAAGGAAACAACGCGTATGAAACCACTTGGTAAAAACATGCTGTCCTTGGCTATTGCCGCCGTGCTCGCCACCGTCCTTTTATGGGGCAGCGATCGGCTTACCCACTCACTTATTGAACAACAAAAAACCGAACAAACCGCGGCGGTGTTTGCCGATTTGCTGCCTGCCTCCCGTTTTGAGGCACTTACCACCGCCGAGAACAAGCCCATCACCGCCGCGTACCGTGCTTTTGATGAGCAAGATCGTTTGCTCGGCTTTGCGGTAAGCGTGCGGGTGGACGGCTATGCGGGACCCATCACCGTGCACACCGCTCTCTCTGCGGATGCCGCCACAGTGTTCGGTGTTCACATCGGCGAACACCGTGAAACTATCGGCTACGGTGCCGGCATCACCGACGAAACCTTTCTCTCGCAATTTCAAAACCGCGCACCGCCGCTCGCGCTTTCCAAAGGAGAGCGCGCGTTGCAGGACGGAGTGTATCGCGCCGCGGAACAAAGCTATGACAGCAGCGGCTTTCGCGACTTCGTTGAGGTGACTGTGTCCGGGCAGGAGATCACCGCCGTCAACTGGGACTCGGAACGGCAAAACAGCCAAGAAACCAAAAAAAGCTTGTCCCGCACGGGGAAATACGTTATGAGTCAAACGGGACTCCCGTGGCACGAGCAAGCGGAGATCATGGAACGCGTCTTGTTGGAAAAGCAGGATCCCACAGCCATCGTGCACCAATCGGATACCGGCAAAACCGATGCCTATTCGGGTGCTACGATCTCGGTAGAGCCGTTTGTCCGACTCGCCGCTTTGGCACTGGCGCAAGCGACCAAGAGCGGCAACGCTTCCGTGGACGGTGTCAGCGGTGCCACCACGTCCTCGGCGGCAGTCGTGAGCGCCGTCAACACGGCGGCAACCTTTGTAAAAAACATTGTGGGGTGATACCGTGTCGGCATGCTCGGATAAGTCGAGTCACCTTATGCGCGGCCTTGCGCTGTGCGCCGCCGTTGCGGCCTGCACTACCGTGTCAGACTCTCTTGCCCTCTTAATTCTCCTGCCGGTACAACTGCTGCTGTGTCTTCTCTTTGCCGAAGGACTTCGCCGCCTGAATCTGTCGTACCACACCGCCGTTTGGCTGTTTGCAGGCGGCAGCGGCGTGGCATTGCTTCACTTGACCGCGCTCACGCCTTACGCACCGGAGCAAGAACCGGTAGCTTTCACTGCGTTATTGCTGTGTGGTGCGGTTACTCCCGCGATTCTCTCCTCCCCACCGCCTCCGAACGTTTTATGGCGCGTATCCGCCGTCATGTTGCTGACCGGTATTTTTAGGGAACTTTTGGCACACGGCACCGTGTTTGGTCTGGCAGCGATCTCGCCGCCCGCCGTCAACACCGAGCCGATCGGCGCCTTGCTGTTGGCAGCGCTGCTGTTGTGGCTGTTCCGCTTGCCGATCCCGGTCACGGCAACAACCGATCATGAGTTGTGGAATACCGTATGGCTCACACTTGCCGTGTGCTCGGTCAAAGCGCTGAGTGCGGCGTTCCTGCCGTCACTTTCCGATAGCTTTGTGATGGGGCTTACCTTGCTGACGGCAGCACTGTTGTCACAAGCAGAGCCTCTCCGTACCGCGTGGGCACCGCTTACCCCGATCATCGCGCTGGCTGTATCCGACGGATGGTGGCACGCCCTCGCTGCAGCAGCAGGTACCGCGCTCGTGCTGCTCTCGGTCGGCGCGCTTGCTACGCGTTGGCGGCGCGTACCGCTCGCCCATTCGTTCGCCGGTGCTCCTGCCGCACTGACCGTGATCGCTGTCACGTTGAGCGCAATTTCGTCTTTTTAAAAATTCCTCTTTACAAACGAACCATCCTGTGTTATACTACCCTAGCACGCGAATGTGCACATCCCTGATCCGGTCTGCGGAGTATGCCCAAGGGTAGGGAAAGAGACCCTGCTGGGACGCACCGTTTCCCTTTCTGGATCTGCGGAAATAATAAAAGAGGTGTAAACTCATGTTAGCAAACGAAAAAACCGAAATCATGCAAAAGTATGCCACCCACGAAGGTGACACGGGTTCTCCCGAAGTCCAGATCGCGGTACTGACCCGCCGCATCAACGATCTGACCGAGCACTTGAAAGAGCATCAGAAGGATCATCACTCCCGTCGTGGTCTTCTCAAAATGGTCGGTCGCCGTCGTGGTCTTCTCAACTATTTGATGAAGAAAGACATTATGCGTTATCGCGCTATCGTCGAGAAATTGGGTCTGCGTAAATAAGGCTTCACTGAGGCAGGCGAGCGGCACGCTCTCCTGCCTCAACCTGCTTTATTCATAGTCTTAAGCGGTGTGCGGGGCTGTGATTTTTTAGCAGTGAAACGGGCGCTTTCGCGCAAAGCGTCGGTTTTATTGCTAAAGGTCCTGTCCGTATACCGTTTGGAAATATCAATTTTAAAACGGAGGAATGTATTATGTTCGAAAAC
>CAYVDQ010000021.1:0-12299 GCA_964450615.1 uncultured Eubacteriales bacterium
TTCGGCACCAGTGAAAAACTGGGCAGGCGCAAATGCCCCTTGCTTTCAAAAAAGCTTAAATACAGTTCGCGCAGTTCGTTGAGTCCGGTCCATTTCATTGTTACAACATCCTCTCAAAAAAATAATCTCCGCCCCATGCTTGGGACGGAGATCTCCGTGGTACCACCCAAATTGCGCAGCCGAAAAACCGCGCCACTCGAACCCTTTAACGCAGGAATACGCCGCCGTTTTCGACGGAGCTCCGAGGTGGCTCCCGTTTTCCCGCAAGCCCGCCTCCCAGCCCGTTTTTGAAAACGGAGCGAGCCTCTCTGAATGTCGGAATCAACGGTTATCCTCATCACAGCCGATTACAGGTCAAGTATACGTCATTCGCACACGTTTGTCAAGGGGCGAATTCGTTGTTCACATACCCCATGCGGTACAGCGAATCACAAAGCGAGGCAAACACGGAAGCGGCGTTCTCGCCCGTCCGCCCGCTGTCCTCGGCAAGTACCGTGATGACGTACTGCGGGTCGGCGGCGGGATAAAATCCGGTAAACCAATTTTGTACCATTGTTTCGCCGTCCTCGCCTACCCAGCCCGTCTGCGCCGTTCCCGTTTTGCCGCCGGCGCCCCCAACTTTCGGCTCAGCGGCGGTGCCGGTGCCGTTTTCCACCACCTCGATCATCATGTCTTTTACAATGGCAGCAGAAGACGCGGAACACACCTGCACCGGCGGGTCGCTCTCGGTCGGCGTCAGATTGCCGGAAACGTCCACCGCTCCCGCATACAGATTGGGACGGTAATAAAAGCCGCCGTTTACCACGCAAGCCGTCATCTGTGCAATGTGGATCGGGGATGTGAGCAGATCCCCCTGCCCAAAGGATACGTTCGCCAGCACGCTTCCCTGCGAGAGCGTCTGTTCATTGGGAATGGTGGCACGCGCCGTGCTGTAACCATTGGTCAACAGAATGGGACTGTCAAAGCCGAGCAGGCAGGCGGTGCGATACAGCGGCGCACTGCCACACAGCCCTATCAGCTGAATATAATACGGATTGCATGACTGTGCAAAGCCACCGCACAGATCCAACAGACCGTGCCCCAAAATACGGTGGCACTTAACACGGTTTTCCCCGACCGTCAGCGCACCGGCACAGGTAAACGACTGTGTCGGCGGAATACCGGATTCTAACGCGGCAAGGGAAGATACGATCTTGAACACCGAGCCGCAGTTGTAGGTTGCCAAGGCGCGGTTGAACAGCGGTGAATCGTCCCGCTCCAAATATGCCGCGAGATCGTTTGGAGAAAAAGAGGGAAAACTGGCAAGCGCCAAGATATCGCCGTTTTTGGGATCAAGTATGACAACAGCTCCTTTACTGAGCATGCCGCCCGCCACCGCTTCCGCCAACTGCTGCAGGCGGCTGTCCAACGTTAAGGCAATGCCCGCATCTGCGCGGAACAGCGTGTTGGACACCTGCATCTCACCGCCGATGAGCACACTGCCTCGTCCGTCAGTTTGATAGCTGACGGTGATACTGCCGGATGCCGCCTTCAGCTCCTCATCAAAGGCTTTCTCAATACCGCACGCGCCACTGATTCCGTCATCCCCCACGTATCCGATCACATGTGCCGCCGTTTGACGGTCTGCATAACGCTTTGGTACGGCAAACTGACGTATCCCGTTCACGATCGGAAATGCCGTATCGGAAGTCAGTGTGACAGGCTTTCCGCTTTGCAGGCTCGCATTGACCTGCTCCCATTCCGACGGCGGCAGGGTTTGTGAAAGTGCCGCCATCGCCTCCGGCTGAGCGATAACCGCGGCAGTATATTCCGCCTCGACGTTCGTGAGCGGATTCAGATCGCGGTCATAGATCGTACCGCGTTTACGGGCGACCGTAACCGTGACGGTGGAATGAGTGCCGGACGTCTCCGAAAGCGGAGTGCTTGCGAGCTGCATGAGTTTTACCATGATCCCACTGAGTGCAAACAGTACGGCTGCCAGCAGGGCAACACTGCGTTTGGACATACAAAAACCTCCCTCTGTTATCGGGAGTATTCCCAAACAGAAGGAGGTTTACTCAATGTGACAAGGTCTGAGTCCTGTCACACTAGATACGACGGCGCAGATAACTGCCGACGGCCAATGGACGGTCAAACGGCACACGCAATGCCATGGTGGGGTGCGAAGCCGCGTTGATCGGCTCGCCGTCGCCGTCAAACAGATTATCCACCGATACCGACAATGGTTTCTCGTGCGGGATCAGCGCCTCCAGTTGGTCGCCTTTGAAGAAACGATTGCGTTGGCTGAGCAGCAGATGGCCGTTTTCGTAGCCGGTCACCACCGCCGCCGCTTGATACTCACGAACGTAGCCGCCGCTTTTGGTGTTTTGTGACGGATCACCAAAGTAAAAGCCGGTGCCGTATGGGCGGTGGCTGACGGTATACGGCTCGTGCGATAGCCAGTCGGGTAACCGATAATCGGGCGAAAAGCCGCTGTCACGGTAGCCGTCCAACGCTTGACGATAGGCATTGGTCACACCCGCTACGTAATATGCCGCTTTGGCGCGCCCCTCGATCTTCAGCGAGCGGATACCCGCGCGGTGAAGTTGCGGTAAATACTCGATCATGCACAGATCATTCGCATTGAACAGATACGTGCCGTTTTCTTCCTCGTCCACCGTCAGCGGACGTTCAGGGCGATTCGGCTCGATCATCTCGTATTTCCAACGGCAAGGTTGAGCGCAATCGCCGTGATTGCCGTCGCGACCGGTCAGATAAGACGACAACAGACAGCGTCCCGAATAGGACATACACATCGCGCCGTGGACAAATGCTTCGAGTTCCAGCGAAGCGGGCGTTTTGGCACGGATCTCCGCTATTTCATCGAGCGACAATTCGCGCGCCAGAACCACGCGCGACGCGCCCATCTCGTGCAGCATGGAAGCGGTGGCGAAGTTAACTACACCCAACTGCGTCGATACGTGAAGCGAGCAATGCGGCGCGTACTTCATCGCCAACTGCATGGTACCGAGATCCGCGACGATCAGCGCGTCCACACGCAGATCATCCAAATACTGCAAATAGGCAGGAAGAGCATCGATTTCTTCGTTGCGCGGCAAAATATTACACGTCACGTACACGGCTCGTCCCTGCTGATGGCAAAGGGAGACCGCGCGGGATAATTCCTCGTCCGTGAAATTCGCGGGCGCACTGCGCATGCCGAAGCGCGTACCCGAGAGGTATACCGCATCGGCACCGAACAGCAATGCCGCCTCCAATCGCTCGGCATCACCTGCCGGACATAACAACTCCGGCAGCTTATATTCCGACACCTTATCCATACATACCGATCCCATAGCGTTTGCAAACACTCACGTGTTGGTCGTAGGTTTTGGAGAAGTAGGTCTTACCGGTATCGTAATCGGTGGCAAAGAAGTAGCAATCCATCGTCGCCTCATCCTCGGACGGCAACAACACCGCCTTGATCGCATCCAAGCCCGGATTGTTGATAGCACCCACCGGCAAGCCTTCTTTTTCATACGTATCGTACGACTCGTTCTTCACGCTAATGCCGGTGCTGCCCACCAATCGCTCAATATAATCACCCGTGGAATCACACTGCAATTTCGGGAAATTCGTGGGATCATTGAGACGGTTATACAACACGCGGGATACCTTTTCCATATCGTCCCGACTTGCCGCCTCGCCCTGCACGATGGACGCCAAAATGATCAGCTCATCCATCGTGATGTCGCGGGCGCTCATCGCCGATCGGATGGCGGTGCCCAAACGGTCTTCAAAGTTATCCAGCATCTTGCGCACGACGGTTTCGCCGGAGCAGTTCTCGTAAAACTCATACGTATCCGGGAACAGGAAACCTTCCAACTTGTAGATACGCGACTCGTACCCGTCGGTTTTCATGGATTCCTTGATAAAATCGTAGTCCTTGCTGTAGTCAATCTCGGTGACCGCGCGATAAAACTCCGTTTCCTTGCAAACGCCTTTTTCTTCCAGACGCTTGGCGATTTTAACGATGGTAAAGCCCTCGGGAATCAACACCGATACCGTTTCGCGTGCTTTGGCCGCCTGCAAGTTCTGCACCAACAACTGATAGCCCATGTTCGGGGAGACACTGAACTCGCCCGGCTGCCATTTGGCATCCGCGCCGTTGAGCTTCGCATACAGTCGGAACACAAAGGCTTGCTCAATGAGGCCCTCCTCCTTGAGCAGTGCCGCAATGGTTTTAGTGGAAGCCCCTTCGGGAATGGTGATATCCACCATACGATCCGAACGGTTCAAACCGGTATAGTCTAAACCGCCGACCACGATAAAGTACGACAGAATACCCGACACCAGCAACACACTCAGCGCATACAAAAACGCTTTCAAGCAACCGATGCTCTGCTCGTTTTGCGCGTTGCGCTTGGAACGCCGTTTCGGTTCGGTATGTACGGTCGGCGATGGCGGCTGCACGATCGGCTCTTCGGGAAGTACCGACTCCCTGCGCACGATCGGCGCGGTATCCACCGCTTCTCCGTATTCGGAATCCAGATCCAGATTCAACTCGAATACCGGTTTTTTCTTGGGCAGAGCCTGCTCGGGAGTCGGCTCGTTCGCCTTGCCCTGCAACTCATCCAAAATGGCATCCATATCGTAGTTCTTGTTTTCGTCTGCCATGTTATTGCCTCCTTCCGGTTCGCCGAATATAATTTTCCGTTACAAGCAGCTGTACCGGCCTGTCAAAACGGCCGTGTGGCAGGTAACGGCGCACACACGAACTGTAGCAAATACCGACCATGTGTCCGGTAAAACGCGCTAAAAAGCGATCGTAATAGCCTTTTCCGTAGCCTAACCGATACCCGGCGTAATCGTATGAGAACGCGGGGATCAGGCACAGAGATTTTGAATAATCACTGACCAGACGTGCGGGATCCGCCTGCGGCTCTAACACACCGAAGCTGCCGGGGGATAAGTCGTCCATCGATTCGATATAATAGAATTCCATATTACGCGTATCCGGTACACAGCGCGGTACTGCCACACGTTTGCCGTCTTCCCACGCCTGCGCGATGATCCGATAGGTGTCCACCTCGATCGGCGTGGAGACGTACACGAGTATCTGCTGACTGACGCGATACTGCCACAGCGAGCGCACGGTATCGGCAATGCTGCGGTCAGCCTCCTTGCGGGCAGTGGGTTCCATTTCCTCACGAATCGCGCGGAACTGCGCACGCAGACACATTTTTAGTTTGCGAATATCTTCTATCGGCATTGCATCGCGTCCCCTATCTCCCGCGCTTTTTCGGGCGAAATCAAAGAGGAAACGATCGAAAGGGCAAACTCCACCGTTACACCGGCGCCCTTTGCCGTCACGACCCCCTCGTCAGCGGTAACCGATTCACCGCTCACCGCGGCACCGAGCAATTGTGACTCGTATCCCGGATAGCAGGTAGCGCGCTTGCCGCGCAATAACCCTAACTTGCCGAGCACAGACGGTGCCGCACAGATCGCACATACCAGCTTGCCGTGCGCCGCCGCCCCGGCAACGTACTGCGTCACCACAGCCGACGCCGCCAAATTGGTTGTACCCGGAATACCGCCCGGCAACACGACCGCCTCCAGTTCCCCATACGCGGGCAACGGCTCACTGTCAGCGACATCTGCCTGCACTATGATACCGTGTGTACCCTCAATCGTATGACCGCCGACGCCCACCGTGCATACCGGCAAGCCTGCACGACGCAGGATGTCCACGGTGGTCAAGGCTTCAATTTCTTCAAATCCGTTTGCTAAAAAGACGACGATCATTTGTATTTCACCTCAATCAAATGCGAGCCCCATATACGGAGCGGCTTTCAGCGGTATGCGCGACCCAAGCGGAAGAAGCATACCAAAACAATCACCCGTTTTCGAAAAGACGCGCGCGCAAAATGCGTTACATCCTTGATGCCGCGCCAGCGCACCGCAAGCAGCGGACAACTTTTCGGACGGGATACCCAATATTTCGAGCACATGCAACATGCCGTTGTTTTTCACACACAAGGCACACGCGCGCTCCGCGATGCAAATCGGCTCTGCATACGACACCGCATAGCGCAGCAAGCGGTCATCCCATACCACATGGTCGGGCGGCAACAACGTTTGCCGCAGCGACAAATACGCTTCGCCGGATAACGACGTCACGGACAGTCGCTCCCGCGATGCCGCTCCGCAGAGCGTGCGGCTGAAAAATGCCGGTTCAAAGCCGAACCGCTGATAAAAATCGACCAGCGACGGCTGTGCCGGATTCAAAAAGCAGGCGGCGGTGCCGCGTTCTTTGAACGCGATAAGCGCAGCGCCCAGCAGTTCGCTGAAGATCCCTTTGCCGCGATGGGCGGGCAAGGTTGCCGCCGCGTACAGATACCGCGCCGTGTATGCACCGCCCTCTATGTGAAGAACGGCAGGCAAGAAAAACGCCATGGAGACCGGTACGTCGTTTTCACACGCGACAACACATTCCTCGGATAAGTGCACTGTGTTTAAAAACGTATCCCGCTCCGCGGGGGTATCCGCCGTGAACACGGCGCTCCAGATGCGGCAGATCGCCGCTCTGTCACGCGTATCGGCAAAACGGATTTCGTTCATTTCATAACAACTCACACGTGTATTTTTTAAGCAGGATCGCGGGACGGTAGGATTCCTTCGCACGGCGAAGCCCCTCGATCCCCATATCATTTTCGCGGTTAAGATACGGATACTTCGTCAGCGTTTTGGCAAACTCGCGGTTGATGACCGCGTAAGCCCCCGCATACGCCGACAAAGCTTTCTCCACGTGAACGTCGAACACCGATTCGTTGATCGGTGAGCCGAGCGTGAAAGCGACAGCTTTGCCGTCCACACGGATCAATCCGCCGATAACGGACAGCTGCTCACGGTGTTTGAGTAAGCGGCGGATCGCGCACCGCTCAGAGGCAAGCGAGCCATCCTGGCAATTCCCCTTTTCACGGCACCATTCATAAGACAGTGCCTCGACCTCTTCGACGTTTAAGCCACAGAGCGGCTCGTACTGCCAATCGTGCTTGCGGGAAAAGGCGTTGATATGATTTTTCTTGCTGTGATAAGCATTACCGATCAGGTTGGCGAGATCCTCGGTGCGGTAGATATAATCGTAATCCCCATTATTGGAGTCAAAGCGCACCCGATCGGGGTACAAAGCGCATAAGCGTTTGCGCGTTTCCTCGTCAATGCCGTGAAGTCGAAGCGGAACGCCCTGTCCATCGGTGTACGCACGCAACAACGCGATTCCCTCTGCGAGCGGCACACCGATCGGCATCAGAAACGAGGGTGTTTTGCCGCTGTCACTGCGCAGTAATAAGACTTCACCCGCACGCGCGATACGCACGTTGTAATGCCGACTCCACATATACGCCGTGGTATAGGAATATTCACAGCCCATCCGACCGCAAGCGGTCATCAGCGGTGCCGCCCACGCGGCATCTTCGGGCAGCAGTTCTCGAAATTCCAACTGCATACAAGACTTACATCCCTTCGGTGACAAGTGCTATCAGCCGTTCACTGATGGTATCGATCGGCAAGGGTTGTCCGTTTTCACCGCAGGAAACCAGATCCCAACCCATTTTCTGTGCCGCATACAACGCGCTTTCGCGGCAGGTGTGCAGATACTGAAGATCCCGCTCGTGGATATCCTTTTTCGCTTCGTCCCCCTCATAGCGGGTGGACAGCAAGCGTTGGGAGATCTCCAGAGGCATATCCAAAAAGATCACGCGATCCGGACGTGGCAGACCGAGAAGGCTGTATTCATAATCCTGCAACCAGTCAAGATACGCATCCCATTCTGCACGCGGCAGTTTTCCCATTTGGTGAATGGCGTTGGAGGTGGTGTAACGGGCAGCTAAAATCAAACGATCCGCTTTGTAATCCTCTCCCCAGAATTTTTTATAACTGGCATACCGATCCACTGCATAAAAGGAGGATGCAGCATAGGCGTTCACCGCATTCGCCGCTTCGCCGAACTCACCGCGCAGATACATGTTAACCAACGCGGAGGACGGTTGCTCGTAATCCGGAAAACTGATTTGTCGATAGTCTATGTGATTTTGGGTAAAATACTCTTGCAGACGGACAAGCTGTGTGGATTTACCACTGCCATCCAATCCGTCGAGCACCACTAAACGACCCATCAGGAATTCCCCTCTCTGAGCAGCTTATATTTCTCACGCATTTCCAAAATCTTGCCGCAACTCATTTTGCCCTCGGGGCATGCGCCGCTGACACACGGCGGGCCCGCCTGTTTGAACAGATGCGGCGCGACCTCTAAGCACAGCGCCAACATACGGTCGGCAAGCTCGCGGATCTCCCATTGAGCACGGTTGCAGCAACGGTGATGGAAGAAATTGATCAGACTGCGCGCATTCATGGTGACGATCATTTTGGTCGTACACGCATTGGGCAATACGAAACGCGCATCCTCAATGGCTTTCTTTTCCGCTGCGCGCTCGGCCGCCTTTTGCTCCATGCCGGTATCGAGAAGCTCTTTCAGGTGCTTTTCTTTGAGCAGAGCGGTCAATTCCTCATAATGGCGCTGATCCTCGTCCATCGCTTGACGGTAGATCGCCTCTGCCTCGGGAATCGCCGCAATTTCGGGCGGCAACACGTATTCAAACTGTTTTTCCGCGACGTAGCGCTGGCTCTGCACGCTGTACGACGCGATGCGGTGACGAGTGATCTGTGCGAGCAGCGAACGCGAAACGCCCTCAATACCAAAGGTGAAGGTGGCGTGCTCGATTGGGCTTTCGTGGCCGATCTGAGCCAACATATCCACAAAAGCCGCTGTTTTTTCTTCGGTCAAGCCTTCACGGATCCCATCGATCGTGGAAGCCGAATAACACAACCGCGCCGCAGATGCGACGGTATGTTCAGGAAACGGTGTATGCGTAATCAAGGTAACATGCATAGCAAACACTCCTTTTTGCAAAAATAGCAACACAGATACAGTATATCATACCGTAAATTTATGTTCAAGACTTTTATGGAGCACCCATCCCCCTTTTTCACGAAATTTTAACATTTTTCTATTGAATTACCGCATTCAAATCCGTATACTGGTACTGTCTGGAATTGGAGGTGTGCCATTATGCAACAATCGGATAACTACCAAAAACGGCGGCAGGTAATGGCGATCTGCTCGCTCGTTGTCGTTGTAGCACTGTTTTCTTGGTTAACCTATTTTCTGACTAAGCAATTTCTTGTGTTTGATAAATCCCCCGAGGAATTCAAAGCATTTGTTGAGGGATATGGGTGGACCGGTCGCTTTGTCGCACTGGGAATTCAGGTTTTGCAGGTCATTGTGTCCTTGATTCCCGGCGAAATAGTGGAAGTCGGCATCGGCTACACCTTCGGCGCGGTCGAAGGCACCCTTTTGTGCATGGCGGGGGTGGCAATCGCCTCCTCGCTCGTGTTTTTCTTGGTCAAGCGTTTGGGGATTCGGTTAGTAGAGTTGTTTATCAGCCGCGAAAAGATCAACGAGCTGCGCTTTATTAACAGTGAGAAAAAACTCAAACGGCTTATTTTCATTCTCTTTTTCATTCCCGGGACACCAAAAGACCTGCTTACCTATTTCGTAGGACTCACCCGCATCAAACTGCACGAGTTTTTGATCATTTCGCTGATCGCCAGGATCCCCTCGCTCGTAACCTCCACCATCGGCGGCAACCTCATTCAAAAGGAATCGTACTGGGGTGCCGTTTGGATGTTCGTCATCACCGGTGCGATCAGTTTGGCGGGGATGCTCG
The DNA here is from genome assembly GCA_964450615.1 of uncultured Eubacteriales bacterium. Classification (GTDB taxonomy): domain Bacteria; phylum Bacillota; class Clostridia; order Oscillospirales; family Acutalibacteraceae; genus RGIG3009. Next base: position 9,771 of record CAYVDQ010000021.1, read on the forward strand.
TATACAACCGCATCGTCGTTTTCCGAAACCGCAAAAAAGAATCACTTGAAAGCACACAAAAAGCCGATGAGTAATCTTTTACTCATCGGCTTTTCTTATAAAAATAATTCGCGCAGCTGCTGTACCGAATCAACGATACGGTCAGCACCCGCCGCATTCAGTTCTTCGCGGCTGCCGTATCCGTACGTCACCGCGACCGACGACATGCCGAATGCACGCGCGCCTTCCACGTCGTACTTGCGGTCACCGATCATAACGGTTTCCGACACATCGGTCACCCCGACACGCCGGAGCGCATAACGAATCACCGCCGCTTTATCGGCGCGTGTTTCCGCCATATCACTGCCCGCAATATAGGCAAAATACTTGGTGAGTCCGAAATGCTGCATCAAACGGCAGGCGTACATTTCCGGTTTGGACGTCGCCATAATCAGCCGATATCCCGCGCGCTGTGCGTCCCGCAAAAAGGCGGGAATGCCCGCGTATACCTCGTTTTCATACAGTCCCACATCGGCAAAATACACGCGATATTCGCGGAGTGCTTCGCGGGCTTGCTTATCATTCATTCCGTATCCCTTAAAGGAATCCAAGAGCGGCGGTCCGATATACGATAACAGTTTTTGCCGGTCGTTCTCCTCGATTCCGAAACGTTTCAGCGCGTACTGCACCGAATGCGTGATACCCGGTGCGGGATCAGTCAGCGTGCCGTCTAAATCAAACAACAAAAACCGCGTTTGGCGGGTAAGGCTTTCTTCCGTGAAAATGTGAAGCGGGTATTCACCCGTTACGGGATGCGGCGTGGTGTAATCGGCATAGATAAGTCGTCCGTCCACGTACGCCGTGCCGCGTTTGACCGACATGGGGCGGCGGAATCGCTCATCCGTATCCGCCAAGCGTTTGAGCCGTTTGCGCTCCAACTCATTCGCGCGCAGGCAGGGCGGCAAAATGCCGGACGGATTCGTCGCGATGCGGTCACATGCCATGTATCCGCGCAACTGTTCTGCATCCACACCGTCCCACGAACTGCACACCGCGTACACCTGCTCGGTATACGCATCCAGGGACACGCGCTCTTTGGGTAGGCACTCACTTAACGTTTCGAATAAAACAAACGGCGTGTAGCCGGTAGCATCCAGTAAATAGCGCAGGGTGCGGCGAAAGCGCCCGCTGTTATACAAGCGGTCCAGCACCGTTTCAAGGCGGTGTAACCGCACAAGGTCGTCCTCACTGAGCCACGGTGTGCGGGTAACCTCATACGGCGGCGCGGCGGAATAGTCGCACGAATACTCGGCAGGATGCTCCCGCATCGGCGCGCCGTACAGCAGTTTCAAGAAGCCGAGCTGCAGCATGTGAGGGGAGAGTGAATAGGCGGCATTAAAGCTATCGGCAAAGGTGCCGATGCCTTCTCGCGGCAACCCCGCAATCAGGTCGATGTGCACGTGCACGGTCTGGCACGCAAGCAGGCGGCAAACGTTTCGCCCAAGCCGTTCGACATCCGTTTTGCGGGCGATCGCCGTAAGCGTCGGCTCATGGAACGATTGGATGCCGATCTCCGTTTGAAACAAACCGGCGGGGGATTCCGATAACTCGGTGAGCGTTTCTTCGTCCAACAGATCTCCGGCGATCTCAAAGTGAAAGCATACGTCACGCGGGATGTCCGTGCCGTAATGTTCTCTGATAAAGCGGATGATGGAAAGCGCGCGTTTGCGGTCGGCATTGAAGGTGCGGTCCACGAATTTGATGGTTTTGCTGCCGCTGTTCGCAAGCAACAAAATCTCGTTTTGTGCGCGTTCGAGGGGAAAATACCGCACCCCACCGCAACGGCCGGACAGACAAAACGCGCAGGAGAACGGACAGCCGCGGGAGGTTTCCAGATACGCGATGCGACCGTTCAAGGTATCGAAATATTCCGAACAGTAGGGACTCGGAGGCAGTTCGTTTGTGACATAGGGTTCGCCCTCGATCACCGCGTCACCATCCCGATAGCACAGCCCCCGTATTCCATGAAGCGATGAACCAAGGTTCAAGGCCATGAGCAGCATCGCAAAGGGACGTTCCCCCTCACCCGACAGCACAAAGTCCACCGACGGTTCCTCTCGCAAAAGGGCGCCTGCACGGTAACTGACCTCCGGCCCGCCCAAAACGACGCGGAGCCCCGGCAACGCCCGCTTTAAGCGAGCGGTCAGCCGGAGCACCGTTTCAATATTCCAGATATAGCACGAAAAGCTCACGACCTGCGGAGCTTTCTCGACAATACGCGTGAACACCGCGTCGGGGGATTCGTTGATCGTCCCCTCCACCACCTCGGCGGTCAACGACGGCGCGTACGCGCGCACACCACTGAGCAGGCACCACGGGGCAAGTGTCGAGTGGATATATTGCGAATTCAGTCCGCAGATCACTGCGTGCAACGCTCGTGCCATGGTCTACCCCGCTTTCATCGTTTTGACTTATTGTATCATACAAAACGGCGGCGGACAAGCACTTTATTTCCCGCAGTTCTTATCGAAACTAGGGTTGCAGGCATAG
>CAYVDQ010000022.1:0-5649 GCA_964450615.1 uncultured Eubacteriales bacterium
TTTGAGGAGGCGCTTGAAGCATCTCTTCAAAGTTTAACTACAAATGAAAGAGTGCGCGGTATCGTCGTGGGAATCGCTCCCAACGAGGTACAGGTGGAAGTTATAGGCCGCAAACAGACCGGTTACATTCCGACCGAAGAGCTTTCCGCAGAAGGCACGGATCCGTCCGAGCTGGTTAAAGTGGGTGATGAGCTTGAACTGCTAATCATGCGTACCAATGATCAGGAAGGCACGATTATGCTTTCCAAAAAGCGTGTCGATGCGAAAAAAGGCTGGGACACCGTCGTGGCTGCCGGCGAAAGCGGCGAGATTCTTGAAGGTGTCGTTACGGATGTAATCAAAGGCGGCATCTTGGTCGCGTCTCACGGGGTAAAGGTGTTCGTTCCTGCGTCCCGCGCTTCCGTCAGCCGTATGGAAGATCTGAGCCCGCTTCTCAAGCAGACGGTTCGTTTCAAGATCTTAGAGATCAACACCCAACGCCGCCGTGCGGTCGGCTCCATCCGCGACGTTGCCCGCGAGGAGCGCCGCGAGAAGGAAGATGCTTTCTTTGCACAGGCGGAAGTCGGTCAGAAATATACCGGCGTTGTCAAATCCATGACTACCTACGGTGCGTTTGTGGATCTCGGCGGTGTGGACGGTATGATTCATGTATCCGAGCTTTCTTGGAAACATATTAAGCATCCCTCTGAGGTTGTTTCCATCGGTGATACCGTGGAAGTGTATATCCGCGATTTGGATGCTGAGAAACGCAAAATCTCGCTGGGTTACCGCCGTGCAGAGGATAATCCGTTTGAACTCTTCAAGGCACAGTACGCAGTGGGTGATGTCGTGTCTGCCACGATTGTTGGTATGACCACCTTCGGTGCCTTTGCACAGATTCTTCCCGGTGTTGACGGTTTGATCCATATTTCGCAGATTGCAAACCGCCGCATCGACAAACCGCAGGATGCGTTGAAGGTCGGCGAAGAGGTTCAGGTGAAAATCACGGCTGTCGATATGGAAAGCAAGCGCATCAGTTTGTCCATCCGTGCATTGCTGGAGGATGCTTCTGTTGTCGAGGAAACAACAGAAGCAACCGAAGAAGTTGCTCCGGAGGTAACCGAGGAAACGGCTGAATAATTTACGGAAAGCAAAATGGGCAACACTTCGAAGGGAGTGTCGCCCTTTCCGTTTTGAGGAGGAAATTTTAATGATTGCGATCGCGTGTGACCACGCTGCTGTTGAACTGAAACGTGAGATAGAGGCAATGCTGACCGAAATGGGAGAAGAGTACCGTGATTTCGGTACCGACACCTCAGATAGTTGTGATTATCCCATCTTTGCCGCCAGAGCCGCCAAAGCGGTGGCGGATGGTTCTTGTGAAAAGGGAATCGTCATCTGTGGCACGGGTATTGGTATCAGCATAGCCGCCAATAAGGTCCACGGTATTCGTTGCGCCTTGTGCAACGATCCGCTGTCGGCGCAGCTCACTCGTCAGCACAACAATGCCAATATGTTGGCGATGGGTGCCCGTATCATTGGGCCGGAACTTGCCAAATGTATTGTTAAGACTTTCTTGTCTACTGCGTTTGATGGCGGTCGCCACCAGCGTCGTATTGATCTGATTACCAAATTAGAGCAAGAACAGGTGATTGAATAATATGAAAATGTCACTTGCTGAATTAGAGCCGATTGCTGCTGCTTTGCGTAAAAACAATATGGCAGCCTACTGCGTGGGGAGCAAGGAAGACGTTGTTCCGCTGGTCAAAACACTGCTGCATACCGGCGATACGGTGGCGGTCGGCGGTTCGATGACCTTGTTTGAGACCGGTGTAATCGACTTGTTGCGTAGCGGCGATTATCACTTTTTGGATCGTTATCAGGACGGCTTAACGCCCGAGGAATTGGGTGCGATCTTTGCCAAAGGTTTAACGGCAGACGTCTTCTTATGTTCCTCAAATGCCCTCACACAGGACGGAACACTATACAACGTGGACGGACGCGCCAATCGTATTTCACCGATCGCCTTTGGACCGACTACGGTAATAATGGTTGTGGGCTGCAACAAAATTGTAGACGATCTTCCGGCGGCTGTTCGTCGCGTTAAAACTGTGGCGGCACCACTTAATGCCAAGCGTCTGAACTGTCAAACACCCTGCGCAGTCACCGGTGTTTGTATGGCAGTGGACAGCGATCGGTATACGGATGGGTGTCAATCGCCCGATCGGATTTGTGCGCAATACTTGATAAGCGCTAAGCAGCGGGTTGCGAACCGTATACAGGTTATTTTGGTGGGGGAATCCCTCGGTTTTTAAAAAAATTTTTTCGCGTGGAAAAACCTTTCATGTCTAAGCCACCAAAACCTCGCCATACTATATATAGTATAAAAATCAAAAACCACAAGATTTTTTTAGAAAATATTTGATTTTTACAAAAAGTATGGTATACTGGAGCATGTGGGTGTTTACCCACATGCTTTGATTGTATCATCCTTTTGGATTTTGCGGCATATTCCCCCAATTATTTGTATTCGAGGGAGTGGTTTTTTGGATAAGTATGTTATCCGCGGCGGACAACCGTTGACCGGTACTGTTGATATCAGCGGTGCCAAAAACGCTGTCGTTGCCATTTTACCGGCTACCGTTTTGGCAAACGGTGTTTGCCGTATTGAAAATATTCCGAATATTGCTGACGTTGCTACGGCGCTGGAGATTTTGGCTTCACTTGGTGCCACGGTACGTCGGATTGATCGGCACACTGTTGAGATCGACTCGCGTACGATCGTTACACAAACCGTGCCGCATGATCTGGCTAAGAAAATGCGCGCTTCGTATTACTTCATCGGCGCTTTACTCGGTCGTTTTGGCAAGGCCAGTGTCCCTATGCCGGGCGGTTGCTATTTCGGTGTTCGTCCGATTGATCAGCATCTTAAAGGGTTTTCTTGCTTAGGTGCCAAGGTTATGCCAATGAAAAACGGCATGATCGACGCACATGCCGATCAGCTGCAGGGCAGTTCCGTGTATTTGGATATGGTATCTGTCGGTGCTACTGTTAACATCATGCTCGCTGCCGTTTGTGCAAACGGTACCACGGTGATTGAAAACGCTGCAAAAGAACCTCACATCGTTGACTTGGCGAACTTCTTGAACTCTATGGGTGCGGACATTCGCGGCGCCGGTACGGACGTTATTAAGATCTACGGCGTTGATCGCTTGTACGGTACAACCTATTCTATCATTCCCGATCAGATCGAGGCCGGTACGTATATGGCGGCGGCTGTCGCGACCGGCGGTGATGTGATCGTGCGCAATGTAATTCCGAAGCATTTGGAATCCATCACTGCTAAGTTGCAGGAGATGGGAGCGGAGATCGAAGAATTTGACGAAGACATCCGCGTATCCGCTTCCGGACGGCTTAATCATTGCAATGTCAAAACTATGCCGCATCCCGGTTTCCCGACCGATATGCAACCCCAAATCGCGGTGCTGTTGTCGCTCGCAGAGGGGACAAGCATTATCAACGAGGGCGTTTGGGAAAATCGCTTCCGTTACGTCGATGAACTGCGCCGCATGGGCGCCGATATTCAGGTTGACGGTAAGCTTGCTGTTGTACAGGGAATTCCGCAGTTGACGGCTGCTCCTGTAAAGGCAATGGACTTGCGTGCAGGCGCTGCGATGGTGATTGCGGCACTGGCAGCAAAGGGCGTCACCGAGATCGAGGAGATCCAATACATTGAACGCGGATACGAGGATATTGTAGAAAAGCTGCAGGGTCTTGGCGCGGATATTGAACGAGTGACCGAGGATGCCCCCGGTTTACAACAAGCATTATAAAAAAGATGAGCGCACCGCTCGTAGGCGGTGCGCTTTTTTCAAAGAAAGGAGTTAGGGTATGGCACGGTTCTGTCCTCTGTTCAGCAGCAGTAGCGGCAACTGTTTGTATATCGGTACCTCGACTGCCGGCATCTTGATTGATGCCGGTGTCAGCGCACGTCGAATCGAACAAGCACTTACCTCCCATGAAATTGATCCCAAAACGATTCGTGCCGTATTCGTCACGCACGAGCATAGCGATCATATTGCCGGTTTGCGCGTGCTTCAAAAGCACCTTCATATCCCGATCTATGCCTCTGTAGGCACTTGTGAAGGGATAGCGGAGGCTGCTGCCTACGATAGCGATTGCCTTGCAATAACCGATACGACCCAGTTAGACGAATTTTCTGTTACACCTTTCAGGACATCCCACGACAGCCGGGAAAGCACCGGATTTCGCGTGGTTTTGCGCGATGGTCGAAGTGTGGGAATCGCTACGGATCTTGGGGTGATGACATCTGCCGTGCGTGACCAACTGCGCGGTTGCGACCTGATACATATTGAATCCAATCACGATGTTCGTATGTTGGAAAACGGTCCCTATCCGTATGTCCTCAAACGACGTATCCTATCCACGACCGGCCATTTATCGAACGAAGCTTGTGCAGCTGAATTACCGGACCTTATTCGGCATGGTACAACACGCATTTTTTTGGGGCATTTAAGTCGCGAGAATAATATGCCAACCTTGGCAGAAGCGACTGCGGAATCTGCCTTGCAAACGTGCGGAATGACCCGTAATATTGATTACGTCCTGCAAGTTGCACCGCCCGAAAACGATAAACCGTATACTCTTTTTTAAGGTGAGTAAGTTATGTTAACTGTGACGATTGCTTGCGTTGGAAAACTAAAAGAAGCCTATTGGCGGGATGCTTGCGCCGAATACGAAAAGCGGTTATCTGCATTTTGTCGACTGGAAATTATAGAAGTTGCAGAGGAACGCGTACCCGACAACCCGTCCGCAGCACAAATCACTGCGGCGCTGGAGGGGGAAGGGCACCGTCTTTTATCCCGTATTCCTGCAGGTGTTCCGATGATTGCGTTGTGTATTGAGGGAAAAGGATATACTTCTGAAGCCTTATCCAAACAACTCTCACAATGGACGGTGGACGGTATCAGTCATGTGGCGTTTGTCATCGGTGGTTCCTTTGGATTGTCGCCGCTTGTCAAAGAAACCTCACGCGTGCGGTTATCGATGTCCGGTATGACCTTCCCGCATCAAATGGCGCGTGTCATGCTGCTGGAACAGATCTATCGGGCTTTGCAGATTTCAGCCGGCGGTAAATATCACAAATGATGTCAAAACAAGCTCCCTTTTTAAAAGGGAGCTCTGTTTATTTTGCGGATGCTTTTTTGTATTCCAACGGGGACATACCCATGGCCTTTTTAAAGCAATAATTGAAATTCCTTACACTTTTAAAACCGCTTTCATAAGCGATATCCACCATTCTTTTACTGTCTTCTTCCAAAAGGGATAAAGCAGTTTGGATACGGTATGTATTTAAAAACTCGGTAAATGACATGTTAAACATGGAGTGGAAATAGCGGGAAACATAATGATAATCGTATCCCAATAACTGTGACAGATCCTTAAGAGAAATATTCTCGGTATGTTTTTGCTCCAAAAAAGAACAGATCTTGTCAATGTTTTGTGTTTCCTTGTTTTCTTCCAAAACAACTGATTTTTTAAATTCGTTGCAAATTGCATATAGGCAGGATTTTAAAAGATAAATCGAAGTATCTTTGGAGTAGATCAAGTTATGCAGTAAAAACTCCTTTACAGAAGGATCACACGTAA
>CAYVDQ010000022.1:5659-11887 GCA_964450615.1 uncultured Eubacteriales bacterium
CACGTAAAGGTAAAGTTTGATGCTTTTTTCTGTGAGGTTTGCTTACCGAAGGTATGAATAAAGTCTTCCGAAAAAACCATGACCCAATACGTTGTATCGCTTTTCGGTTGAATCGAATGAACTGCATAGGGGAGACACAACCCGAAATCGCCCTCTTGCAACGAAAAGGATGAATTATTAACGGTACACTCAACGCCACCTTGGACAACGTAAATCAATTCGTAATTTTTGTGAAAATGCGGTTCCCATACTTCCGTTTCATAAAAGAAGGCGTTGTAGTTATAGCGCCCTCCGGAATTGTGCGGCTGATGAAAGATCATGTAGCACCTCAAAAAAAGACAATATCTTGCTGATATTTTACAACATTTAGCAAGAAATTGTCAAGTATTTGCTATAGAATTATATCGAAGGGAGTGTCACTATGAACCGCGAGATTTATGATTTTTTTCTTTCCAAAAAGCACCACGCGTATCGCAGGACATTGGAAGTGAATTTAGCCGCAACCTTTGCACGTGAAAAGGTTGCACCCATTGAAAGAATGGCCCGGCGCTTTGAACTGTTATGCAACGAAGAAAAGGCCGTCTTTTTTGAGGATGAACAGATTGTCATGATGCGTACCGTTTCCAATCTTCCTTCGATTTTCACTGACGAGGAATGGGATGACATACGCGCCAAGCATTATATCCACGAGTTGGGCTTTATGTCAAACGTGTCGCCGAATTACTACGATGCGATTGCTGTCGGTCTGCTGAAAAAGAGAGAAACAGCTGATGAATACGGCAAGCGCGCAATTGACAACATCCTAAAACTTTCTGATAAATATTTAGAAGAAGCCAAAATGAAAGGGCGCACAGATTTGGTCGAGGTGTTTACACAGGTACCTCGCTATCCGGCGCGCAACTTCCGCGAAGCATTACAATTCTTCCGAATTCTTCATTTTTCGCTTTGGCTTGAAGGGGATTATCACAACACGATCGGTCGTTTCGATAAATTTATGTATCCCTATCTGAAAGCGGATATGGAGAAGGGCCTCTACACAGAAGAGTCGGCGTTGGCGCTTGTGGAAGATTTCTTCTTATCTTTTAACAAGGATAGCGATATTTACGTTGGTGTTCAGCAGGGCGATAACGGCCAAAGCATGATGCTCGGTGGCATTGATGAAAACGGTAACGATGTGTTTAACATTTTGTCCGAGCTGTGTTTAAAGGCATCCTACAACAACAAAATGATCGATCCGAAAATCAATCTGCGGGTTTCCAAATCCACACCCGCAGAGCGATATGCGCTTGCGACTCATCTGACAAAAGCAGGGCTCGGTTTCCCGCAATATTCCAATGATGATCTGGTGATCCCTGCTTTGGAAAAATTGGGATATGAGCATAACGATGCGGCTAACTACACCGTCGCCGCCTGCTGGGAATTCATTATACCAAAGGTTGGCGCGGATATTGCCAATATTGCGGCCGTATCTTATCCAAAAGCGGTAGACGTTGCTTTGCACGAGCACCTGCTCTCTTGCCGTACGTACGAGGAGTTCTTCGCTCGCGTTCAAGATGAAATCAAAAAGGCAGGTGACGTCATTTGCGACAGTATCAATGACGTGTGGTTTGTGCCGTCACCGTTCTTGAACGTGTTGATGGACTGTAACATCTATGCGGGCGGAAAATACAATAACTTTGGTGTGCACGGTACGGGTATTGCTACCGCTGCCGACAGCCTTGCAGTGATTAAAAAGTATATTTTTGAAGAAAAGACCATTCAAAAACAAGAACTGATCGATGCAGTAGACAATAATTTTGAAAACACGCCCGAGCTATTACACATGCTGCGGTATGAAGCGCCAAAGCTTGGAAACAACGATGATTTTGTAGACAGCATCGCAACCGAATTGTTGGATACCTTAGCAGCCGCGTTCAGAGGTAAGGTTAACTGCCGCGGCGGTATTTACCGAGTTGGTCCCGGTTCGGCAATGTACTATCTGTGGCACGCCAACGAGATTGGTGCCTCGCCCGACGGCAGACGCGACAAAGAACCGTTCGGCACGAATTTCTCGGTCAGTCTGTTTGCAAAGGTGAAAGGGCCGGTTTCGGTCATTGCTTCCATGACAAAGCAGAATTTTATGGATGCGATCAACGGCGGTCCTCTTACATTAGAATTCCATCAGAGCGTATTTTCCGATGAAGATAGTGTGCGAAAAGTCGGTATGCTCGTCAAAAACTATATCGACAGAGGCGGTCATCAACTCCAACTCAATACCATCAACCGTGAAAAACTACTCGATGCACAAAAACATCCCGAGAATCACAAACAACTTGTCGTGCGCATTTGGGGCTGGAGTGCCTATTTTATAGAGCTTGATAAAGAATATCAGGATCACGTGATCGCCAGGCAAGCGTATACGATATGAACGGAACGGTATTTGATATCAAAGAAATGGCGATACACGACGGACCCGGCATTCGCACAACCGTGTTTTTCAAGGGATGTCCGCTTCGCTGTAAATGGTGCCATAACCCCGAAGGATTACGCTTTGAACCGCAGCTAATGTATAAGCGCGTCAAGTGTATTGGTTGCAAAAGTTGCCAAAAAGTGTGCGAACACGAGGAATGTCAACCGTTTGGCAGATGTATACACGCCTGCCCGGAGAATTGCTTGGAGATAGCCGGTAGGGAGGCTTCTGCCAAAGAACTGGCAAATGAAATCAAATCATCGGCTGATATTCTCGGAGAAACTTTCGGTGGGGTTACCTTTTCCGGCGGTGAGCCGTTGGCACAATACGGTTTTTTACTTGAACTGGCGGAAGAACTGCATGGATATCATCTTTGTATGGAAACAAGCGGCTACGCAGATGCTAACGTTTTTAAGCAGGTGATTGACAAACTGGATTTCGTGATTATGGATATCAAACTTGCTGATGATGAAGAACATAAACGCCATACCGGCTGCAGCAATGCAAAAATCCTTGATAATTTCGAAATCTTACGTCAAAGCGGAAAACCCTTTGTCATCCGAACACCGCTGATTCCCGACATTACCGACACCGAGGAAAATCTCACGGCCGTGAGAACTATAATCGGTGACAGCCGTTGGGAGCAGCTTCCTTATAACACAATGGCAGGGGCCAAGTACGCTATGTTAGATATGCCGTACCCCTTAACATACGCTTGCGAAATGGGAAAAGGACAAACTTAATAACAAACGAACAAAGAGCAGGGATAAGCCTGCTCTTTGTTTCACGATGTGCGATCAGACGACACATCTTGACAAATCTCGCGATTGAATTTTATGGATAATTACGTTTTCCTTTTTCAAATTACTTCCTTTTTTATTCTTTTGCACAAAATTGAAAAATAATTTCCAGGTACTTGAAATATTTTCCAGTTTATGGTAATCTAATGTTGCCGGCAAAAATATTAGGGAGGTTTATGTAACTTGGAGAAGAAAATCAAGGTACTGTTAGCGGATAACAGCGAAAGTTTCGGAATACCATGTGCCACAAGAATGCGGAGTCACGGATTAGAGGTCGATTTGACAGAGAAGGACGGGAAAAGCGTTGTAGACACCATTGCTCAAAAGAAACCGGATGTTGTCATTTTGGATTTCTTTTTGCCGCGGTTAGATGCGATCGGTGTAATGAACAGTATCCACTCGATGAACTTGCCGTATATGCCGCAGTTCATGGTAATGTCGGGATTTGATAATCCCAATTTAGAACGTGAAGCAATTCAGGCGGGAGCAGCTTATTATTTTCTAAAGCCATTTGATGCCAATGAAATGTCTGCGCGCATCTTATCGTTGTCAAACAAAGAAACTATCGAGCCGATTCGTCGCAGTGCAAACGGCAATACCAATTTAGAGATACGTGTCACGGATATTTTGCACCAGATTGGCGTACCGGCGCATATTAAGGGATATCAATATTTGCGCGACTCTATTATGATGGCGATTGAGGATGAGGAGATTATCAACGCCGTCACCAAACGTTTATATCCCGCCGTTGCGAAAAAGCACGGAACCACTTCTTCGCGCGTGGAACGCGCCATTCGTCATGCGATCGAGGTAGCTTGGGATCGCGGTGATGTCGATGTGTTGAATTCCTATTTTGGATATACCATTCATAACGAGCGCGGCAAACCGACTAACTCTGAGTTTGTTGCTATGATCTCGGATAAATTCCGACTGCAGTTGAAAATATCTTGACAAATCTTTGTCATTAAATACTAAAAAGGCGCTTCCGCCAGTTGTGCAGAAGCGCCCTTTTTATTGTTCGTCCAGTGGTTTTCGTTTTCCTTTCTTTTCCATCGTCACCTGTGATAAGGGATTCGATTTGGCAGCATTTTCGATCTGCTCACTGGAAAGATGTGTATAAATCTCGGTGGTTCCCAAGTTTTCGTGTCCCAAATAGTTTTGCAGTACACGCAAATCCACGCCGCTTTGGTACATCAGGGTCGCAGCGGTATGACGCAGCTTATGTGCCGTCATCTTTTGAGCACCGTCAACCTGCGCGAGGTAGCTTTTCACAATGTAATGTACACCTTGCAGGCTGATACGGCTCTTTAAACGGCTCAAAAAGAGTGCGTTTCTGTCTTTGACACCGTCAACCGGTCTAACCTTTAAGTACTGTTCTATGGCCTGCCGGCACGCTTTGTTGAGGTATAGCATTCGTTCTTTATTGCCTTTTCCGCGAACGCGCAGCGTATGATCAGTGTGGTTGATGTCGGTTAAATTGATATTAACAAGCTCTGCGCGCCGTAAACCGCAGTTTAAGAACAGTACCAGCATGCAGTAGTCCCGTTCCGCAAAATCCCCAGAAACGCTGTTTAAAAGGGCAACAGCCTGCTGCAACGATAAATATTGCGGCAAGGATTTCTTGGGTTTAGGCGTTTCCAGATTTTTAACCGGATTATGCTCCAGATAATGAGAGTAATCTGACAAATACCGAAAAAACATTCGCACGGAACTGGTTTTTCGTGCCCGCGTTTTATTGGAATTGCTACGTTCATTGCGCAGGTAATTCATGTATTCGTATACATCGGTTGTGGTGATAGTACGGATAAACGCTAAGTCGATATCGGTAATTGAGATCTCCTCAACCGATACGGTGGGGGGAACAAGGCCGCGAAGCTCCTTCATATATCGAAAGAACGTGCGCAGATCGATGAAATATTCGTTGATTGTATTCTCGGAACGCCCTTTGATCGTTTGCATATATCCCAGATATTCCTTCATAATCGGAGGACACTGTGACATGTACTCTTTTCGCATACGACGCCTCCTCTGTGAAACATTGTTTCACATCAATGATTACCACTGTTATAATCTAAGTATAGCACATCAACTATACAAAATAAATAGGAATCTTCAAAATTTGTACAATAGGTGATAGTCGGATATTTCGCGAAATTAAGTCTGTTAAACCATTTAAGGTAAATACATCCTACAGATTTCAATCAATTTATCTCTACGTGCTCAAAATTTTGAATTTGCCGTATTTTACCGAAAATACGATCCAATAGAAATTTTCTAAATGAACCCGGTTATGTCCGAAAAATTTCTATCAGCTGGAAAACCGAGCTATAAGAGTCAAGATAAGAAAAAAGAACAAAAAAAGAAAAGAATACCGAACAATACAAACTATGTGATAAAGATTCCGGTTGTTCAAACAAAAATAGATAAAACAAAAGTGTAACCATAGATAATAGATATATCTAGCGTTTCGAGTAACTTAAAGCCGCCCAAAATAAGGGCTTATTCGCTCGTTTTCGTTTCAGCCACTCCTCTCAACTATACAAAATATTCATTTTGTATAGTTGGCTGAATAGAAACAAGGGTTGGCTTTTGTTTTCTTTCAACAAAGTTTTGGTATGTTTTTCTATTTTCGAATCTCGCCATTGGTTACTTGGATTATTTCAACAGGCACAATTTTGTGTTGTGTAAAAATTATTTTACACAATGACGATAATGCGATTCAACAAAAATTGTTATATAAATTGATGGTTTGCAAAAAAATTATCGCCGGTTGGAGAACTCATAAAAGTTTGCACAAAAATATTGCAGAGGGTATCTCCCCTATTCTAACACAAAAGCCTCCGAATTTCGGAGGCTTTTGTGTATATTAGTAAATTTTATTGATGATTTCAGAATCCTTATACAAGGGATGTACAACGATATTTCCGTCAAGGCTCCAACCGACACAATGTCCATCCTCAGCAAACAGCATACCTACCC
>CAYVDQ010000023.1:0-11882 GCA_964450615.1 uncultured Eubacteriales bacterium
GGTGTGTAACGCATATGCGCATACAAGGTCACGATACGAACACCGTTGGCATCCAACCCGTGGTCGATCATGACGAAATTGCCATAGCTGTAATGCATCGACTGCACCTTGATAACCGTTCCGCTGGCGGCCGCAACGATCGGCTCACCCAACGCTCGACCGTTGGAAATGTCGATCGCGCGATGGAACCCCATGCTGCGGTTTCCGTAACCGGACGAAACACGCTTAACGGTCGGCGCCGGCCAATACATCTTGCCGCCGTATGTACTCGTCGCAGGCGTGCCGTTGAGCAAGGCCGCGATTTCACTGTTTAACTCATCTTCAGATGCTTGAATCTGCTGCAGCTTTTTCTCATATGAGTTTTGCTGTTGGAGCAACTTGTTCTCTTTGTTTTTTGCAGTAACATAAAGCGCGTCCAACGTGTCAAACTGTTTATCGAGATCGCCCTTGAGCGTTTCGAGCTCTGCTTTGGCGGCCTCAGAAGCGGCTTTTTCTTGCTCCACCTCGTCTTTTTTGATCTGGATCTGCTGCTTCTCGGTTTCCGCCTCGTCACGCAACGCCTTATCATGCTCCGAAACCGAACTGAGAATCTCGGCTTTGAGCAAATAATCCGCATAGTCCTCAGTGCTCATCAACAACTGGAACGATGAATACTGATTGGTTTGCGTGATCGCCTTGACGCGCTTTTTCAGCTTCGTCATGATCTCTTCCATTCTCGCCTCTTTTGCGGCGATCTCGGTGTTCAGTTGCTCAATGTTCTCGGTCTGCTCCGCAATCTGTTTGTCGATCGCTGTGATCTGCGACTTATAAGCATCTATCTGTTTTTCTAAGTTGCTGACCTTTTTATACAGTTGATTTACTTCAACCTGCTGATCTTCAATGCTGTCACCCAAGCTGTCCAGCTGGGATTGGATTTGCTTTGCTTCCTCTTGCAACTGCGACAGTTCATTCCGCAGTTGATCGACAGACTCTGCAAAAACCCGCTCGGTATGCATCGGCAACGCGAACAGCAACACTGTCAGCGAGACCGCAGATACAATTCGTAATAGTGTTTTTCGCATCGTTATTCCTCCTTGTAAGGTGGACGCGATAAAATCAATCGGTATTCTCCTTGAGATACCGCCCGATGGAAACGGTACTTCCCAGAATGCCGGTAATCATACCGCCAACCAAGAAGCCGAGCAACAGCTGCCACCAAACCATGGTAAACGGAATAAGCTCCAAGCTGCTGCTGAATGTAAAATTCTGTCGAATGGCTTCGTAAATGCCGAACAGCAGGCCGTACGAAACAACACCTGCCGCGCTGCCGAGTATGACGCCCTCCACCATAAAGGGGAAACGCACGAACCACGACGTCGCACCCACCGAACGCATGATGGAGATTTCGCGGCGGCGACTGTACACCGTCAATTTAATGGTGTTCGCAATAATGAACAACGACACGACCAGCAACAGCGCGATCACCCACACGCCGACCGTAAGCACGACCTGACGCACCTTCACGAGCGTTTGTGACAACGCCTGATCGTAATCGACTTTATCAATGTCTTTTACCGTCTTCACCGACGACACCGTCTTATCGAAAACGCTCAGATCTTCAAAACTGATCACGAAAGCATCCTGAAGCGGATTGTCCGCCTCTAAATCTTCAAGAAGCTCCCCGAACTCGTCTTTGTAGCGGTCCAGAAGTGCTTCCTTGGAAATGTATTCGACCTGCGCCACGTTATCCAGCGCTTCCAGCTCTGCTTTCATTTCGGTTGCGCGCTCGTCGGTCACGTCAGCCTTGGCATACGCCACCACGACGTTCTGCTGATATGCCCAGTCAAAGGCGTGCTCCACGTTTTCATATACCAAATACGCACAGCCGGTGATCAGCAAACAAGACACCAATACAAGAATTGAGGCTGCCGACATAAAGAAGTTTTGGCGAAGACTGCGAACGCCCTCTTTCACCAAAAACCGAAACGTGTTAAATCTCATGGGGCACCTCCTCCTTGCTGTCCGAAACCACAAGACCCTGTTGGATCTGGATCACACGACGACCGAAGGATTTGACCAATTCATGCTCATGAGTGACCACCAGCACCGTGGTGCCGCGGCGGTTGATTTCGGTAAGCAACTCCATGATCTCATAGGATAACTCCGGATCGATATTACCGGTCGGCTCATCCGCAATGATCAGCGAGGGGTTGTTGACCAGCGCACGCGCCAAGCCGACACGCTGCTGCTCACCGCCCGACAGCTCTGCGGGGAAGTTTTTCGACTTGTCCTGCAAACCGACCAACCCTAACACGTACGGGACACGGCGACGGATCTCACGGTGAGATGCACCGATCACCCGCATGGCAAACGCAACGTTGTCGAACACCGTCATGGTATCGATCAAACGGAAATCCTGAAACACGATCCCCATCGCGCGGCGCAGATACGGGATCTGGCGCTTCTTCAGCTTGGACAGCTTGAAATTGCTGACCACTACCTCACCGGAGGTGGCAACCTCCTCGCGCATAATGAGCTTCAAAAAGGTGCTTTTGCCGGCGCCGGATGCGCCCACGATAAACACAAACTCACCATCGTCAATGGTGATATCAATTCCTTTTAAGGCCTCGTTGCCGGTTTCGTAGGTCTTATGTACGTCACGAAATTCGATCAACTTTAGCTCGCCTCCTTACTTTTCACAACCGCCGTCTACAGCGCATTACCCATCATACCGCACGTGGCGCGGCGCGGCAACCATCAGTTTTTGGTAATTGTCGCACGATCAATATTTCACGGGATCCGCCATCAGGTATTTCTTTACCATCAGCGCCACCTTGAACACGATCGCATCGTCAAACTCGCGCAGATCCAGTCCGGTCAGACGCTTGATCTTTTCCAGACGGTACACCAGCGTGTTGCGGTGTACGAACAGCTTACGTGAGGTTTCGGAAACGTTCAGGTTGTTCTCAAAGAACCGCTGAATGGTAAACAGCGTTTCCTGATCCAACGAATCAATGGAGCCCTGCTTGAACACCTCGCGCAGGAACATCTCGCACAGCGTGGTGGGCAACTGGTAGATCAAACGGGCAATACCCAGATTGTCATAGCTGACGATCGCCTTTTCGGTGTCAAACACCTTGCCGACCTCGAGAGCAACCTGCGCCTCCTTGAAGGAACGCGCCAAATCCTTAATACCCTCCACCGGTGTGCCGATGCCGACGCTGATGGGTGTATAGAACTCACTGCCCAAGGTGTCGGCGATGGATTGCGCCAGTTTTTCCAGATCCTTCGAATCCACCTGCGTGTGCATTTCCTTGACAACGGCAATATCCGTTTCACTGATGTTGATGACAAAATCCTTGTTCTTTTCGGGAAACAGGTTTTGGATAACGTCAAATGCCGATATATCCGACAGCGTCTTGATGTGGACCAGCAGAACCACACGGCTGACGTCGTTGTTAAAGTGCAGCTCGCGCGCTTTCAGATAAATATCGCCCGGCAGAATATTGTCCATGATCACGTTCTTAATGAAGTTGCTGCGATCGTATTTCTCATCGTAGTATTGCTTCACATTACTGAGCGAGATTGCGAGCAACTCGGCGTACTTCGCCGCCAACTCGTCGCATCCTTCCACAAACGCCAAAAACTCACCTTGCGGACGGGCACCGAATAACCGATAGGTATACCCGCCCTTCACGAAGGTTTCCTGCGTGCCGAACACATCACTAAGCGCCGCCTCCTGGTTTTCGCCCATACGTGCCAAATCACTGCACGCGACCACCGAAAACGACTCGTCCACCACACCGATGGCGCGGTCAATGACATCCTTCATCTGATTGATCATTCCCAAAAACAAACGACTTGCCATTGTTCATTTCTCCTTAGCTTTCACATTAAGCCTATTTTTGGCCATCATACACAAGTATAGATAGTATCATAATACACGATTTTGACAGATTTTTCAAGAGTTTATTTCGATTTGTCACTACCACGACTTTAATAAAGGGGGCGCAATACGCGCCCCGTAACTTCTGCTTTCGTCTACGCGCCTAACACAAGCCCAAAAGCCGCACCTGCGGTGAGCATTTCGCGTTGTTTCTTCCGGGCAGTTGTGAAACAGGTTCGCCCTGCGGTGAACCGCTTCTTTTTATGGGCGGCACGCCTTTACAAACCCGCCGCAAGGCGCGGCGGGCGTTTCGATTTGTCCCTTCCCCGCACGCCAAAAAAGGCCTCTCCTTGAGGCGATTCCCCCGCTTGGCGGGGGAAATGTCCGTGAAACGGACAAAAGGGGCCCGTCTTCGGGAGAAAAGGCTCCGCCCGCAGGGCGGTGGTGAGGTGTCAATTCCGCCGTGCCTTGTGATTTACACGAATCCCGCGGGCGACCATTGGTCGCCCCTACATTGCCTCCCTTGTGTAAAGGGCGGTGGCTCGCCGCCACCGCGGCGAGACGGAGGGATTGTCCAACCACCCCCACAATCTTAAATCACCCTCGTAGGGCGGGGATTTATCCCCGCCGCATACAATCCGTCGCCAACAGCGCCCCCGATTTCCATTCATTCTTCATTTTTCACCGTAGGGCAGGGCCTTGGTCCTGCCGTTTTCAATCCCGTCGCATCCCGCGCGACCTTTATTATTCATCATTCATTAAAAACGCGGCACGTCATTCTCCCATCCCCCTTGCAATCTAAAACCAGCACCGTAGGGGCGGGCATTGCCTGCCCGCTCCCACGGTTTGTGCCGATCTCACGGGCGACCACCGGTCGCCCGCCTTCAAATCCTTCGCCACAGCGTATCGCTCACCTAACAACCTCGTCACACAAACCAATCGAAAAAAAACGCGGGCAGGCTCATTTGAGCCTGCCCGCGTTCGTTTTACCTATCTTTATTTGAGTTCGACATCCCAGCCGTTGAGATATTGTAATAAAATACCAAGGTCTTTGTTGTTAACCCTACCGTCGCGGTTGACGTCACACGCCGCCTCAACCACGGTGACGTCCCAACCGTTGAGATACTGCAACAGCAAACCGAGGTCCTTGTTGTTGACCTTGCCGTCGCCGTTCACGTCACCGGATATGTACTCGATGACAGTCACCGCGCCCTCAACGGTGGCAAAGGTCACGTTCTCAAAATCCTGGTCGTACACGTCCTCCGGATCATAGCTCAGCGAGATTGCCGTATCACCCGACGCGGCACCCTCTTTGACGGTGAACGTCAGCAGCGCAATCACACCATCAGTGGTGTTATTCGGACTCAGTGAATCTGCCCAGTTGATCGCGACCGGATTCGCCGTCAACGGTCCGTGACCAAACACACCGCCCACAAAATCCTGCTGTTCGATGCCGGTGAGCTCTAACACGTTGCTGTCGTACTCTACCCACAACTTAAGCGAAGTGATTCCCGTATTGTTCTGTGTGCGGACTGCCACCGTAAAGGTATCGCCCGCTCTCGCCGTGGCATCGTCCACGACAAACGCAGCAACGTCCTTATCCAACACCGTCACGGTGTAGGTGGCCGTAAAGCCCTCGTGGGTGACCGTCAGAACTTGCTCGCCAACGATAGTGTTGTCAAAGCCGCTCACCATCTCGGCAGTCAGATCAATCTCCTCAGCCGTGCCGTTATCGTAGTAAAGCGTTACCTTACCGCCGGTCACGTCAAGCTGATCTTTCGCTTCGAAGTAGTTCAGTCTGCTCGGTTTAGTCGTCACCGCGATACGGTCCAACGTGCGAACAGCACCACACACGTTGCAAGTGGTATCACGCGCGTTGTCATAGATATGATCCGGTACGGTGCGGGTTGCATCACATAGGTTACAGGTGCTGTCGCAATCGTTATCATAGGAGTGTTGGCATACATAGAGCTTATCCAAGATCAAATTGGTTGCTCCCACGGCACTTTCAACTGCGTCTGCATTGGCGTCAAGTTTGCTTTTAATTTGACCCGCCGAGGAATTCACGATTCCGCTGATAAAGCCGCTGAAACCGCTGTCTGCCGTAAGAACGTAGTTATAGTTATTGGTCACAAGACGGTTCTCCTGCTCCATGCAGTGATTGTACACCTCAAGCGTGCGGCCGTCGTTAAAGAATTTGTCAACATCGTAGTTGTCCGCATCCAACCAGTAGCGCAGGAAATACGGAACAGCTGTCGGGTTCTTCGCACCGATCGGCACGGCATAGGCCTCCAGCTCGGCAAACAACTGAGTATAGGAGTTACCAATCTGAGGAAGGGGAACGACACCAAGCGAACCTGCACTCTTCAAAGAGGTGTAGTAGAAGTGCGTTTTTCTCGCACCGATGATCGCATCGTGGAAGAACAGAACGTTGCCCGCCTCAAACGATTGACGCTGATACGCCGAATCGGCGGCCAAACCGTCTTCCTTCATCGAGATCATCTTGCGCAAGCCGTCAGCCAGCTTGGCATCTTCCATGTTGCTCTTGAAGCCGTTTTCGGTATACAAAACAAAGTCGCTGCCCTGCACCTGCGCAAACGCCTGCCATTTGAACGGGGAGAATGCGGTGTAGCCGTCACCCGCTTCGTCCTTGAAGGCTTCGCAAACTTCAACGAATTTGTCATAGGTCCACTGACCTTGCTTCCACAGGGCATAGGGATCATCTAAATCGTATTTAGAGACAAGTATCTTATTGTAGAAGAAGACGTCGGGCTGCTGCATAACGGTGTTGACCATGTTGGCGGCATACGCAACACCCTTATAGGAATAGCGGCTCATGACGTCCTGATCCCAAGCCGCATCACTGAAATCAAAACCGGTGTTGGACAAGGGCTGCAACATCGCCATCATCGCCGGGTTCAAGTCCTTCATACGGACGATGTCCGGAGCCGTTCCGGCATCCTGCATTGCTGTGATTTCGGTAACGTAGGTCGAATAGTTACCCACCTTATACGAAACCGTAATACCGGTATCTTTCGTGAAAGCGTTCACCGCATTTTGAGCATCGGTGATGGATGTAAGCGCGTTCCAGTTGTAGAACGTCACGGTGGAACCAATCAGGTTTGCCGGCATCTTTGCCTTTACCTGACTCCAAGACAAAGACGTGGGGTTGTTATTTTGAGTTTGGTTTGTGCTTGCAGTGGTACTTGTGGTGGTAGTAGTGGTTGCCGTGGAGGAAGGTGCGGGATCGACCGCTTCCGTATCCGCCACAACGTAATCGTCAGCACCGACGGACAGAATGCCGCCGGGCACGACCGCGAGCAACAAACAAACGGTCAACAAAACACAAACAACTTTCTTCATGGTTACTCCTCCTCGGAAAATGAAAAAAATACGGCTACCGAAGCATCACAAAAAGCGAAAACTCCGATATGCCTGCCAAATTAACGGATTTTGCAAACGTAGTTTACCATATTCTTCATCAAATTGCAAGAATTGCATAAAAAAGCGACACCGACAAATATTTGCGGAGCTCCCAACCCCTTTGCAAGCCAACCACACCGTCGCGCACGATGACAGAATAACATTGACTTTTGAGGGGCCTTTATGTATAATTATGATGTATAGGTGCGTGTGGCATATTTTCACAGAGGGTAAACACACAAGACAAGAGGACGTAAGTATATGCTGGAAACAAACGCTTTGGTAAGACGGTTGTCGATAAACAACAGCAAATTGTTAACCCTGACCGATGAGAACATCAAAGACATCCAAGCGGTTTTGCTGGATATGATGTCTGATTTTGATGCTTTTTGCCGCAAAAACGGGTTGTCTTACTTTTTGTGCGGCGGTTCCGCGCTGGGGGCACAGCGGCACGGCGGGTTTGTTCCCTGGGACGACGACATGGACGTGGCGATGCCCCGAGCCGACTATGACCGTATGCGTGACCTCTTTTTAGCAGAGTACGGTGACCGCTATTGGGTGCAAGCCTTAAGCGCCGGCGGCAACTACGATCTGCCGTTCATGAAACTGCGCAAAAAGGGCACCCGCTATGTCGAGGTTTTCGAAACCGATCCCAACCGGGCGGGAGTATTCATCGATATTTATCCGCTGGAAAACCTGCCGGATTTTGCACCTGCGCGCCTGTTGCACGGTGTTGTTTGCAATTTTCTGCATTTGTGCTGTTCGTGCGTCAAAGCGAAGCATAAACAGAAAATATATGTTGAATACTTCGGCAACCTGCGCAGCGTTAAAATCAAAGCGTTCCTCGGCAAACTCTTAAGCGTTATCCCGCTCAAAACGTGGTGCCGCATGGCGGACCGCTTTGCATCAAGCTGTAAAAATGCACAGTCCGAATTTGTGTCCTTCCCCAGCGGTCGAAAGCATTATTTCGGCGAGATGCTCCGTCGCACCTCGGTGCTTCCCCCAAAGGAATGTGCCTTTAACGGACATCGCTTTTTTGTCATGTCCGATCCGGCTGAGCACTTAACCGCGCTTTACGGCGATTTCACTGCCGTACCGGAGCAGTGCAACCGCGAGCGGCATTCGATCCTGACATTAGATTTAGGAGTTAACAATGAAGAGGTTCTTTTCTGACATTAAAAAATACATGTCCTATATTGCCTACGCCACCAGATCGGAGTTGCAAGCAGAGGTTGCCAACTCCTACCTCAACTGGCTTTGGTGGATCCTGGAGCCGTTGTGTTTTATGGGCATATACGCTTTCATCTTTTCGATGTTTTCCGGCAGCAAGGTAGCGTATCTGACCGCCTTCATCTTTCTCGGCATAACCGTCTGGGAATTTTTCAACAAGTTGCTTACTGTCAGCGTCAACCTTGTCCGCAGTAATAAACCGATCGTTTCCAAGGTATATCTGCCCAAATACGTGCTGCTCCTTGAGAAAATGCTGCTCAACGGGTTTAAAACCGCTATCAATTTTGTGATCGTTATAGTACTGATGCTCTTGTACCGCGTACCGCTCACGCTCCAAACGCTGTGGTTTCTCCCGGTACTGCTCTCATTCATCATTTTCACCTTTGGTGTTTGCAGCATTTTCCTGCATTTTGGTGTCTACGTCGAAGATCTCACAAACGCCACCAAGATCGGTTTGCGGCTTGTGTTTTACACCGCCGGTGTGTTCTATAACCTGACCGATAAAATGGCATCCGCGGTAGGGTATTGGCTGTTGCGTTTAAATCCGATCGCCATGTATATTAACGACATGCGCAACACCCTGCTTTACGGAACCGCGCCCAATTTTCTTTGGCTCGGCTTGTGGACGGTTGTGGGCGTCGTCTTGTCAATCGGCGGTATTTTGATGATTCAAAAGAACGAAAACAATTATGTAAAGGTGCTTTGATCATGTTGGAAACGGCAATACATATTGAAAATTTGCACGTGAGCTACAAAGAAATCGGCTCCTACTCCATCAAGCGTATGCTCCTGCATGGCAAAAAGAAGCAGGAAAAAGCGTTCCACGCACTGAAAGGGATTTCATTGGACGTGCCGCAGGGTGAGATCTTGGGGATCATCGGCAAAAACGGCAGCGGCAAGTCCACGTTGCTCAACACCGTGGGCGGGGTTTTCTCCGCCGACAGCGGCGTCATTGATCTGGGCGGCCGCAGCGTATCGCTTTTGTCGATCGGCGTAGGATTTCAAAAGAATATCAGCGGTCGGGAAAACATTTTGCTGAACGGTCTGCTGCTCGGCTTCACCGAACAGCAGATTCGCGAAAAGATGCCCGAAATCGTTGAATTTTCTGAATTGGGCGAATTTATCGATAAGCCCGTTAAGACGTATTCCAAGGGTATGTATTCCAAATTAGCGTTTTCGATAACCGCTTTTTTGGAAACCGACATCATCCTGATTGATGAAATTTTGAGCGTCGGCGACGAGCATTTCAAGAAAAAAAGTGCCAAAAAAATGAAAGAGCTCATCTCAGACGAAAACCGCACCGTACTGATCGTATCACACAGCATCAGCACGTTGCAGCAGCTTTGCACCCGCGTGTTGTGGCTGCACGACGGCAACATCAAAATGCTCGGCGATACCAAAGAGGTGCTCGCCGCATATCAACAGTTTATGTAAGGGGACACTATGGTTATTGGCGGTATTTTAGCGGGCGGTCTCGGCACCCGCATGGCAAGCGACGGTTTGCCGAAACAGTTTTTAAAGGTTGCCGGAAAGCCCGTGATCGTTCACACCTTAGAACGCTTTTTAGGCAACCGGCACATCGGCTTTGTCGTGATCGCCATGAACGAAAGCTGGATCGCCTACTGCCGCGATCTGCTCCGTGAGTATGGGTTGGATCATAACACGGTCCGCATCATTCCGGGCGGCGATTCCCGTTTTGAGTCGCTGCTGTGCCTCGCGCGCGAGTGCCTGAATCTTGCGGCGGAAAACGGTTACGACGGCGAGATCACCATGATCAACCACGATTGTGCGCGTCCGTTTGTATCCGACCGGATTTTAAACGATAACGTCCGGATGGTAAACGAGTACGACATGGTCACCACGTCCATCCCCACCATCGACACCGTGCTCTTATCCAAAGACGGAAAGCTCAGCGATTGCGTTCCCGAACGGTCAACCGTTTTCTTGGACCAAGGTCCTCAAACCGTAAAGGTTCGCCATTTTATGCAGCTGGTAGACTCTCTTTCGGAGACGGAAAAAGAAAAATACATGGAAGCCGGCCGTCTGTATATTGACAAGGGATTCCGTGTAGGGATCGTGGAGGGCGAACGCGAGAACTTCAAACTCACCACACAATTCGACTTAACGTTAGCCGAAATGATGTTTAAGCCTTGCGATGATAACAAACCACAAAGCGCCGAAAATCCGCCGTTTGAGGCGGGTTCGAGTGCGTCAGTTGTGGTTAGCCGCGACGAAAAAAGCAACGATTAGAGGTAACAAAATATGAAAGTTGTAGCTGTAGGAGACGTTTTCATCACCCCCGAAATGATGCGAAAAGCTTTCGAGAAATACGAGGAATTTGACGATTGTCAATATCTCTTTTTCGGGCAAAATACCCGCCGAAAAATGCGCAGCACCGTCAAGACGATCGAGCTGGGCGGCCGCGACAAGTGCAAGCTCCCCGACGGGTATTTGGAAGCGGTGGAGGATGCGGAGATATTGATGGTACATCTGTGCCCCATCACGGAAAAAGTTCTCCAGCGTGCCAAAAAACTCAAATACATTCTCTGCAACCGCGGCGGCATTGAAAATATTGATGTCGATGCTGCGCGGGATCGCCATATCAAGATCCTGTTTAACCCCGCTCACAACGCAAATGCCGTTGCCGAGTTCACCATCGGCACCATGTTCTGTGAACTGAGAAACATTGCCCGTTCACACATGGCTGTTAAAAGCGGTGACTGGCGCGAAAAATATCCCAACTCCGGCAGAATCATCGAGCTTCGGAACTTGACCGTGGGCATCGTCGGCTTCGGCAACGTCGGCGAACTGGTTTGCGAAAAACTCAGCGGCTTTGGCTGTAACATACTGGTGTGCAATCTGTTCGAGCCCGAACGCACCAATCCGCGCATCAACTGGAAAAAGGTGCAGTTCGTGGAATTGGACGAGCTCATTACCCGTTCCGACATTATTTCTCTGCACGCGCGCAGCAAAAGCAAGGAGCCGCTTTTCGGAAAACGCGAATTTGAGTTAATGAAAAAGACCGCGTTTTTCATCAACACGGCCCGCTCGTGCATGGTGGATTATGACGCCCTGTATAACGCGCTCAACAAACAGCTGATCGAGGGTGCCGCGATCGACGTGTTTGATGCCGAACCGCTCGGAGCAGATCATCCGTTCCTTTCTCTCGACAACATCACGCTTACCAACCACCGCGGCGGCGACACCGTCAACGCCTATTCGGACAGCCCCGGCATGATGCTCTCGGAATTGATCGGCTTGTTGCACAATGGAAAAGAACCCAAATTCTTGATTCGATAATGCACAAAGAATCATAACCACCAGTAAACTGGTGGTATGCACAGCCCCTAGAAGGGGCAACTAC
>CAYVDQ010000024.1:0-11863 GCA_964450615.1 uncultured Eubacteriales bacterium
CTCGCGGATAACCTGCACGATATGGTCAAAGCCCTCCTCGGTCAACGCCTGCGCCTCTAAGATCTTGCCGACCTCGTACTCGTTTTTAACCGCGCGCATTTCACAAAGCCACGCATCCAAATCAGAAGATGCATCAACAAGGGCAACACCGTCAAGCGACTCGCGCAGCCGTTTTGAAAAAGAAACCGTCGTTTCGGCGGCTTCCAATAGAATTTGCCGCAACCCGTGATGCTCCGCGATTTCGCGCACCGTCTCCCCGAGTCTCGAAACCATGCGGCACTCGACACCCCGGATCGTTTGCCGCGCCATTTCGATATACCGAAAATCCGTTAGAAAATAGCTTTTCTCCCGCGTGATCAGCAGGTAACTGTCCCCCGACGGAAAGCCGGTCAAATACTGAATATGATGCTTCGCCGTAATCAGCGCCGCCGTATCGTCAGCGGGCAGCAAACGGCTCAGCCGTTCCAATCGTGTGTTCATATCACTTGTCCTCGTACAACCGCATCAGCGTACGGGCATCCTCCGCCTGCGTGCCGTCCGACTCGCAAATAAAGGTGGGGGTCAACCCCCGCTCGCGTATCAGTTGCATGAGCGGCGCGGGCTCCGGCCCGTACACTGCGTCTTCAAAGGTCAGATGGCGCTTTTCGCCGCCTTTTGTATACTCAATCTTGGAAAAATGCGCATGGAACTGCGCGGCACGCTCGGCACCGAGATCGCCCAGCAAGCGATCGAGTACCGCCGCAAACGCCTCGCGGGAATTTAAGCCCCCTTGCGTGCGGGAATTGAGATGTCCGAAATCAATGCAGGGTAAAAACCGTTCGTCCACTTTGCAGAATTCCAGCACTTCGTCCAGATCACCAAGCTGGTTGATCTTACCCATGGTCTCGGGGCAAATGCGTACGGCGCACAAACCTTCCTCATCCAATGCCTGCTGGGCACGCACCAAAGTTTGTACGGCAAGCGCGGTCGCATCCGCGCGGGACAACCCGCCCAGTCCGCCGGGATGCACCACAATGCGCTCCCCGCCCATCGCGGCGACTGCCCGCGCACTTTCCAAAATATAACGCACGGAATTGTCGCGCTTTTCCGCATCTGCGGAGGCAAGCGAGATAAAATACGGCGCGTGCAGTGACAACTGAACGCCGCACCGTGCCGCCGCCTCCCCCATTGCCTTGGCGGTGTCCGTCGACACGCGCACCCCGCGCCCGCACTGATATTCGTACGCAGTCAATCCCAAAGACTGCAACCACGCGGGCGCTTCCAACGTTGCCTTATGACCGGCGGCATAAAACGACTCGCTGTTCCCCGCAGGTCCGAACCGAGCGATCATTCTCCCCGCCCCTTTCGATTCTCGTAAATTTTGCGTTCCCACCGCCGACGAACTCGTAAGAACGGTTTGTCGGTAGCAGGATCCATCGGCATAACCTGAAAACAGGTGAGCCCGCATAAATTCGCGCCGAGAATATCGGTAAACACCTGATCACCGACCGCCGCACACTGCGCTTTCGGCAACCCCAAGCGCCGCACACCGCGCCAAAATCCGATCGGTGAGGGCTTGCAGGACAGCGAGGTGTGCTGTAAGCCGATCTTGTCGGCAAACGGCGCCACGCGCCATTCCCACGCGTTTGACACAACCGTCAATCGGATGCCGGCATCCTGCATCTGTCTAAGCCAGGCCCGTACCTCGTCGGACAACTCTTGACTGCCGTGGGCGGTCAAGGTATTATCCACGTCTAACAACAAACCGCGGATGCCGAGCGCTTCCAAATCTTCAAGCGTAATGTCCGTAATGCGATTTTTATATAGTGTGGGGTAGAACAATGCCATAACACCGACGATCCTTTCTCAGGGTAAAGAAAAAACGGGCAATTTCGTTGCCCGTTTTTTGAATCATTTGAACTTTCTTTTACGAGCGGCCTCGGACTTCTTCTTACGACGAACGGAAGGCTTTTCATAATGCTCTCTTTTGCGGACCTCAGCAAGCACACCGGAACGTGCGCAAGACTTCTTCCATCTACGCAGAGCGCTGTCCAGAGATTCATTCTCTTTCACTTTGACTTCTGACATTCTTATTCCCTCCCTCCGCTTCACCAGCAGGGGTAATTCTCACAGTGACCCATAGTGACACTTCTTGTAGTATACAACAGAAACCCACCATCGTCAAGTGCTTTTTTTAATTTTACTTCACAACGATATTCACAAGCTTTTGCGGCACGTACAGTTCTTTGACGATCTGTTTCCCTGCGATCTCGGACGCGATTCGCTCGTCGGCTTTCGCCTCGCTAAGTACCGTCGCGGCATCGTCCTGCATACCCACCGTAATGCGGGTGCGGATCTTTCCGTTGATCTGTACCGCGATCTCCACCGTATCGGCAGTGCACTTGTTGGGATCGTAGGTCGGCCACGGCGCATACGCGAGTTCCTCGGTATGACCCAGCTGTTCCCACAATTCCTCAGTCATGTGCGGTGCAAACGGATTGAGCAGCTGCACCAACACCGCATATTCCGCGCGGTTGGGGCCGCCGGCGTCGGTCATCTCGTTGAGAAGCGCCATCATCGCGGCAATCGCCGTATTGAATTTCAAATTCTCAATATCCTCGCCGACCTTGCGGATCGTGCGGTTGATGGCGATCTCCAGTTCCGGACGGATACTGTCGCCTTCGCTAAGCGACTCCGACAACGCCCACACTCTCTCCAGGAAACGGTGTGCGCCGCGAATGCTCGCGCTGGACCACGGGGCGGCTTTTTCAAAATCACCGATAAACATCTCATACACGCGCAAGGTGTCCGCGCCGAATTCCGCGACAATATCGTCGGGGTTGACCACGTTACCGCGCGATTTCGACATCTTCTCGCCGTTTTCGCCGAGGATCATACCGTGGCTGGTACGCTTGGCGTACGGCTCGGCAGTGGGCACCACGCCGATGTCATACAAGAACTTGTGCCAGAACCGGCTGTACAACAAGTGCAAGGTAGTATGCTCCATACCGCCGTTGTACCA
This sequence comes from uncultured Eubacteriales bacterium, assembly GCA_964450615.1. GTDB lineage: Bacteria > Bacillota > Clostridia > Oscillospirales > Acutalibacteraceae > RGIG3009. The sequence goes on from CAYVDQ010000024.1 coordinate 3,002, forward strand.
GTTGACCGGCGTCCAATACTCGAGCGCTTCCTTGGAGGCGAGCGCTTTATCGTTGTGCGGATCGCAATACCGCAGAAAATACCACGAGGAACCCGCCCATTGCGGCATGGTATCGGTCTCTCGCTTGGCGGGCGCACCGCACTTGGGACACGTGGTATTCACCCATGAATCGATCGCGGCAAGCGGGGATTCGCCGTTGTCGGTGGGCTCATAGCTATCCACCATCGGCAGACGGATCGGCAGCTGCTCCTCGGGAACGGCAACCTGACCGCAATGCGGGCAATGCACGATCGGAATCGGCTCGCCCCAATAGCGCTGACGGGAGAACACCCAGTCGCGCAGCTTGTAATTAACCTTTTGCTCACCGATGCCCTCTTTGGCGAGATACTCGATGATCGCCTTTTTGGCTTCCTCCACCGACAAGCCGTCCAAGAAACCGGAATTGACCATAATACCGGTTGCACAATCGGTAAAGGCTTCTTTTTCCACGTCGCCGCCCTTGACGACTTCGATGATCGGCAGATCGAATTTTTTAGCAAACTCCCAGTCACGCGTATCGTGTGCGGGGACCGCCATGATCGCACCGGTACCGTAGGACACCAGCACGTAGTCGGAAATAAAGATCGGAATCTCGCGGCCGTTGACGGGGTTGATGGCGACCACACCGTCGAGGCGCACGCCGCTCTTGTCCTTGGCAACCTCGGTACGCTCAAAATCGGACTTGCGCGCCGCCGCTTCTTGATAGGCGCGGATCGCGTCAACGTTCTTCAGTTTTCCCGCCGTTATCCAGGTCTCGAGTAACGGATGCTCGGGAGAGACCACCATGTATGTAGCGCCGAACAGCGTATCCGGACGGGTGGTATACACCACGACCGGCTCACCGGCAGTGGTCTTAAAGGTGACCTGCGCACCGGTGGAACGGCCGATCCAGTTGATCTGCTGTGCGCGCACGCGATCGGGATAATCCACCAACTCCAGATCGTCAATCAGACGCTGTGCATACGCGGTGATCTTGAGCATCCACTGGCTCTTGACCTTGCGCACGACCTCGCCGCCGCAACGCTCGCACACGCCGCCGACGACTTCTTCATTGGCAAGCACGCACTTGCAGGAGGTGCACCAGTTGACCGCCATTTCTTTTTTGTATGCCAAACCTTGCTTGAACAGCTGTAAGAAGATCCACTGCGTCCATTTGTAATACGCGGGATCGGTGGTGTTGATCTCTCTGGTCCAGTCAAAGGACAGACCGAGTCCTTGAAGCTGTGATTTAAAGCGTGCCACGTTCTTCTCGGTCACGATCTCGGGATGAATGTGGTTCTTGATGGCATAGTTCTCGGTCGGCAGGCCGAACGCATCCCAGCCCATGGGATACAGCACGTTGTAGCCCTGCATACGGCGCTTGCGCGCCACCACGTCCAGCGCGGTGTACGAACGAGGATGACCGACGTGCAGTCCCTGCCCCGACGGATACGGAAACTCCACCAGCGCAAAATACGCGGGTTTATCCGTCTTGCTCGACGCGGCAAAGGTGTTTTCCGTTTGCCATTTGGTCTGCCATTTCTTCTCAATGGCGGCAAAATCAAATTTTCTCATGACTCCTCATCCTCCAAAAACACCGCGGGATCCAGCGGGCGGGCATCCTGCCACAAACGCTCCAGATCGTAAAACTCACGGGTACTGTCCAAAAAGATATGCACAACGACGGTGCCGTAATCCAGCAGCGTCCACAAAAGCGTCTGATACCCCTCCACACGGGGCGGCGGCACGTTCAGCTTGCTAAGATCGGTGTCCACGTAATCCGTCAGCGCGCGCACACCGGTGGTACTGGTGGCGGCGGCAACGATAAAATAATCCGCAAGCGAGGTGACCTCGCCAACCTCAAGCACACGAATATCCTGCGCTTTATGCGTGTCCAGCGATCGCACGATCGCTTTCACGAGTTCTATTGATTCCATATATCGTATCGACTCCGTTATTCTTCGTCATCTTCCTTGATGCCGCTTTGTGGGGCGGCAATCTGATCCATTGTTTGCAATTTTGTGTCCGAAGTACCGCCTGCGGTGATCTCGGTGACCTGCACGTGTGCCTCGGTGATCTCCTCACCGTAGGGGTTGAAGTAAGTGTTCAGCACCTCAATGAGTTGTTGACGATACACGCTGTAGTACGAAACGCCCTCTAATTTCGCCACCTCACCGGGAATGATCATCGCAGTGATGTTTTCGGCGGGAATCTTCTTCCACGCTTTAATGATTTCCAGCATTTCGTCGTTGTCGGTACGGGTACGGAACGGTGTAGAACCCTTCATAACCGGCAACAGGGAATCCTCGGTGAGTTGGTCCTCTGTCTGCAAGCACAAGCGTTGGAACAGCGCAAAGAACACGCGGCGTTGCCGCTCAATACGCTTGAGATCGTCTTCAACGGTATCTCCACCCATCGTAATATATTCCAGTGCACCCGCGCCGTCCAAGGTCTTGACACCGGCACTGAACGTGATCTCGCCGAGCGTTACCGCCGAGGGAAGGTCAACGTCCAATCCGCCGAGCAGATCCACCAACTTCACAAACGCTTCCTGCGGGATCATGAAATAACCGTCCACCGGCAACGCGCACAGCTCGTTAAAGATAGATATCAAGTTGTACGAAGCCGAACCCACCTTTTGCGATACGGTGTGTCCCTGCTCCTCACATTCCTCGATCTGTACTTTGTAGATGCGCTTTCCTTCAAAATCGCACCAATCCAGCGGCGCAGGGTTGCCCCACACATTTCCTGCTTTTTTCTCGATCCACAGTTCACTGTCACCGAGATAAGTCGCCTGCGGGATCTCCAGCACGTTCAAGGTTTTTTGCTTTTTATCATGGCACAACAAAAAGAGCGATGAGGTCGGCGAGGTCTCTTCCTCACCGAGCAGACCCACCACATAGTATGCCACTTTCTTTTGCAACGATACCGGCGTGGTATCGTAGGCGTTGACGTCTGATTCCGAGCCGTCTTTTTGGTTCGTGTTTTTGATGGCATTGACCAGTACGATGCCGAAAATCACCAAAAGCACACAGAAAACCGCCGCGGTAACCGCCAAAAGGCGCTTGCCACGAAGCGTAATTTTGCGTTTTTTACCGGTTGCTTTTTTGCGTCTGTCCTTTGCCATTCGTATCGCCGGTCCTTTCCATCTCTTGATAACAGGCGAGCGTATCCGGATGCACCGGTCGCCCTTGCTCCTTTAAATCGTCGATCGTATACGCCACCGCATACCGCATGGCGGCATCGAGATCACGTTCTGTCAGTTCGCGCATCACGTCCACGTCGGGATAATCCCGATCAGCAGAGGTAAAATCTGCCAAATACAACACCGTTTCGAGCAGCGACATACCCGCTCTGGCGGTGGTATGATACCGCACGGCATCCAAAATCTCGCGATCCTCAACGCCCAAAACATGCTGTAAAAATACCGCCCCCGCGTGGGCGTGCCACAGCTTCGGGGCTTTTTGTTCCACAGCGTCTAACAGTATACCAAACTCTTTGAAAATTTGCAACTGTGAATCGCCGTCAGTATCCTTTAAAATATCGTGCAACAGCCCTGCCATGCGCGCTTTATCGGGATCGGCACCGTATTTTTCCGCCAAATGCACGGCTTGCTCGGCCACTGCCAACGAATGTTCAAAGCGACGCGGTGTCAACCGCCCGCGGATAATATCAATAAACTGCTCTTCTCGGCTTACGTACTGACGGTTTTCGGTATACAGCTGATGTGCCGCGATGTAGTCGGCGACCTCCGCAGGGATCATATCGTGCGGCATGTCTCCGCTTTTGAGCCGTTCTCGCACTTCGGTCGACGACCACGCAGGCACGGTAAACTCCGCCACCACACACCGCGCTCCCAGCGCCTCCAATTTTTCGGCATGCGCGCGCAAGCAGTCAGCATCGGCAGCGTCGCGCGGGGCGGCACAAATCGTTGCCAGCCGCGCAATATCCGCAAATCGGTACCACGTACTCACCGTCAAAAACATGTCCGCCCCGGTGAGCAAAAACAACTCGGCATCCGGATACTGCTCGTGCAGTTTCTCCAACGTTAACACGGTAAAGCTTGCTCCGCGACGGTTGATCTCCATATCGGATACCGTGAGCTCCTTGTACGGCGCGCACGCCAAACGGCACATGGCAAGCCGATCAACGGCAGGTGCCATGTCGTTTTTAAGCTTATGCGGCGGTATAAAGGTCGGCATCACCACGACCTTGTCCAACGACAGCAAAGCAGCGAATTCACGCGCCAACTCAACGTGTCCGTTGTGGATCGGATCAAAGGTGCCGCCGAACAGAGCAATACGTTTCGGCATGATTAGTTCCTTCCTTTGGGGAGTACGATCTTCGGTTCTTCGTTGTTCCGGCGATACAGCACGAACACACGGCCGATCACCTGCACCACCTCGGCACCGACCGCGGCGGCAATGCTTTCTGCCGCTTCTCTGGCGGTTTCAGGCGCAGTTTCCAGCGCCTTGCCTTTGATGAGCTCTCTTGCGGTCAATGCATCGTCTGCTTGCTTGAAAAGAGTATCCGAAACACCGCCCTTGCCGACGTGTACGATGGCTTCAAGCGGATTTGCCAGTGAGCGCAGATACGCGCGTTGTTTACTCGTCATAGTAAATTGTCATCCTAACTGTTTTTGTAATATATCGCGGAACACGCGCAGTGCGTTCCCGCGGTGACTGATCGCATCTTTTTCTTCGGCGGTCATCTCGGCAACCGTCTTATCCCCCACCAAAAACAACGGGTCGTAGCCAAAGCCACCCTCACCGCGCTCATCGGTGGCGATGATACCGTGCATCTCGCCCTCTGCCGTGATCGGCGCACGACCGTCGGGAAAAACACAACAAATCGCGCACGCATAATGCGCGGTGCGCTTTTCGTGCGGCACACCGTCAAGCTCCGAAAGCAATAAACGGTTGCGACCCTTATCGTCCAACCCCTCGCCGCCGTAACGGGCAGAATACACCCCCGGGGCACCGTCGAGCGCATCCACCACGATACCGGAATCATCCGCAACGGCAGGCAATCCCGTGAACTCACACGCCGACGCCGCTTTTAAGTAAGCGTTTTCGGCAAAGGTCGTGCCGGTCTCGTCCACCTCGGGCAATTCGATACCGAGATCGCGATCGGTCACCGCCTCAATGCCGAGCGGTTCAAGAATACGGGACATTTCAATAATCTTATCTTTATTATGAGTCGCCAAAATATACTGCATATTATCCTCCAAATAACCCATCAGCGAACGCCTTGGCATCAAACGGTTGCAGATCGTCGATGCCCTCGCCCACGCCGATGAATTTCACCGGTATGCCGAGCTCTTCACGGATGGTCAGCACCACGCCGCCGCGAGCCGTGCCGTCCAGCTTGGTCAGCACAATGCCGGTGATACCGGCGGCTTCGCGAAATTCTTTTGCTTGATTCACCGCGTTTTGTCCGGTGGTGGCATCCAGCACCAACAACACCTCACAAGAGGCATCCGGCAACTCGCGGTCAATCACACGGCGGATCTTGCCAAGCTCATCCATCAAATGCTTTTTGTTGTGCAAGCGACCGGCGGTATCGCAAATCACGACGTCCGCGCCGCGCGCTTTAGCGGCGGAAACGGTATCGAATACCACCGCCGCAGGATCGGCGTTCTGCGCGTGCTTGACGATCGCCACGCCGGCACGCTCTGCCCAGATCTCCAGCTGTTCGATCGCCGCGGCGCGGAAGGTGTCGGCGGCACCTAAGATCACCTGCTTACCCTGCGCCTTGAACTGCCCGGCGAGCTTGCCGATCGAGGTGGTTTTACCCACCCCGTTGACACCGATCACCAGAATGACCGACGGCTTGGTATCGAGCTTCAGATCCGAATCGCCCGCGATCATCTCCTGCGCGATCTCTTTGAGCAGATCGCGAATGACGGCAGGATCGGTCACGCCCTGCTCCTTCACACGCTCGCGCAACCGCTCGCACATCGCACCGGCGGTCGCAACGCCCACATCTCCCGCAATGAGGATCTCCTCGAGTTCCTCAAACAACTCCTCGTCGATGCGGGCAAACGCATGCAGCATGTTGCTCACAGTCCCCATCAGGGATTCACGCGTTTTGCGGAGTCCTTCACCGATCTTGTTAAATAAACCCATAAAATCCTTCCTTACTGTGCGTTGCCTGTGATACCAAGCTTCGCCTCAACCTCGCTGGCGCGCAGCTCCAGCAGCTTGGAAATACCCTGCTCTTGCATGGTAACACCGTACAGCACGTCGGCTTCTTCCATCGTGCCGCGGCGGTGCGTGATGACGATAAACTGTGTCTTGTCACACATACGGCGCAAATATTGCGCATAGCGATCAACGTTGACGTCGTCCAGCGCGGCTTCCACCTCGTCCAACACGCAGAACGGTGACGGTGTGACCTTCAAAATAGCAAACAACAACGCGGTCGCCACCAGCGATTTTTCGCCGCCGGACAGCGCATCCATATTAAGAATGACCTTTCCGGGCGGTTGCGCGTGCATCTCGATGCCGGAATGTAAAATATCCTGCGGATCGGTCAGCACCAACTCCGCTTTACCGCCGCCGAACAGATCGTTGAACACCGTTCCGAAGTGCTCGTTGATCTGATTAAAGCGCTCAACAAACATCTCGCGCATACGCACGGTCAGATCACCGATGAGTTTTAAGAGTTCCTCGCGCGATACTTCGACGTCGTTCACCTGTGTACTCAGGAACTCGTAGCGCTCGCTGACTTCCTTGTATTCCTCCACCGCATCGACGTTAACGCTGCCGAGTGCGCGGATCTTGTTTTTCAGTTCGGTCAAGCGGCGGGTGGCTTCTGCCATATCCTCGATGGGCTTCGCACTCGCCTCGGCCTCGCTGAGCGTCAATTCATATTCTTCGTACAGACGGCTGACAATATCCTCTGTTTCCTTTTGCGCTGCTGCACATTTTTCTTCCAAACGGGTCATATCGCGGCCCACGCGCTCGCGCTCGTCCGCCTTGTCACGGCTGAGCTGACGCAAGGTGGTTTGCTGCGCCTCGCCCTGCATACGCTGCTCGGACAAGGTACCCACACTCGCAACCGCCTCTTTTGCCTGCGCGCGCAGTTCCTCGGCGCGCTGCATCAAGAGCAACGCTTGTGCCTCGCGTTCCTCGTTCTGGCGGGAAAGCTCCGCGATCTGCTCCTCCATCATCTGTCTGGCGCCGCTTTGATCTGCCTGCCGCGTCTGCAGCTCGGTGATGGCTTCTTCGATACCCTCGATCTCCTTGGCGTAAGCCACCACGGCAAGTTTCTGATCGCCGATGAGGCCCGACAGCGCCTCGCGTTCCTTCGACAATTTCTGGCGGCCGCCGTCCAAAGAGGCCAGTTCTTGTTCCACTGCCTCCTTCTGCTCCGAAACCGAAACACTTTCCTCTGCCGCACCGCTCATTGCCGTACGGCAAACCTCGGCACGCTGATTTAGATCCTCGATCTCGCGGGTACATTCCTGCACCGCGGTGGAACAGGTAGCCTCCCACTCAGACAACCGGGTCAACTCACCCTCCAAACGGATCTTATCCTCCTGCGCGGTGGACAACTCGCCCTGCGTGCCGAGCACCTCCGCTTGTGAAGCGGCGGCATCCTGCTGCAGAGTTTTCATCGCCGCCTGCGCTTGCAGGACCTTATCTTGTAATTTCTTGAGATCGCCGTTTAACCGCTCGATCTCACTGCGGCGGGATAACAGTCCCGCGCCCTTCACGTGCGAACCGCCGGTCAGCGAGCCGCCCGCATTGACAACCTGACCGTCCAGCGTCACCACGCGGAAACGGTACTTATATTTGCGCGCGATCGAAACGGCATAATCGAGATCCTCGACGACCGCCACGTGTCCGAGCAAATTGCGCGCGATCTGCTCGTATTCGCCATCCACCTCGACCAAGGAAGAGGCAAGGCCGACAAAGCCCGCTTCATCCTCAAGCGAAGGTTCGTTAAGCAACGAACCCTTAATGGATTGTATCGGCAAAAACGTCGCACGACCGCCCTTGGTATCTTTCAAATACGCGATGCCGCGTTTGGCATCCTCCTCGCGGTCACACACGATGTTCTGTGCGGCGGCGCCCAGCGCCGTCTCCACCGCGAGCGCGTATTTCGCCTGTGCGTGGATCAAACGGGATACCGGTCCGCGGATACCGCGCAGTTCGCCGCGCTCCGCTTGCTTTACAACGCTCTTAACGCTGTGCGAGAAGCCCTCTAAACTGCGCTCCATTTCTTCCAGCAAGCGAACACGGCGCTGCTTTTCTGCCACGTCCAGGTGCAGACGGTCAGCGTCCTGCTTGGCGGTTTCCACCTTAGCAAGACGCGCGTTATACCGCATCTCATACCCGCGCAACGCATTTTGCAGCTCCTCAATCTTGTCACACAACGCACGGTAATCCGCCTCACAGGCCTCGTGCTCCTTGTGTGCCTCGTCGCGCTGCTCGGTGCGTTGGGACAGCACCGCGGTCACCTGCGACACGCGCAACGTGATCTCGGTCAACGAGGATTCGTTCGTCACGGTCTTCACGCGAATATCCGACAATTGTGCCGCGAACTCTGCCGCCTTGCGGTTAAGTTCCTCGATCTGACCGGAAACCTCCTCGTTACTGCGCAACAGAGCTTCCCACTGCTCGGTCAGCTCCATCTGTTTGCGCTCCGCCTCAGCGATCTCGCGCTCCTTGGCGGCGATCTCCTCGCGGCGTCCTGCAATGGTTTCGTCTATTTGTTTATTGCCCTGCTCCGTCTGTTCGATCTCACCGCGGATACGGGCGATGTTTTCTTCATTATGGGAAATGTCGTTGCGCACCAGATTGGCATTGCCCTCGCAACGGACAGCCTCCTCCTCCA
>CAYVDQ010000025.1:0-11807 GCA_964450615.1 uncultured Eubacteriales bacterium
CTACGAGGCCGAATACAAGGAAGCGTTCGAGGCCGCCGGCATCGAGTATTTCTACACGCTCATTGACGACGCGGTCGCGCGCGTCATCCGCTCCAAGGGCGGCTTTATCTGGGCGTGCAAGAACTACGACGGCGACGTCATGAGTGACATGGTCGCCACTGCCTTCGGCTCCCTCGCCATGATGACGAGCGTACTCGTCTCGCCCGACGGCAAATACGAGTACGAGGCGGCACACGGCACTGTCACCCGCCATTATTACAAGCACTTAAAAGGTGAGGAAACCTCCACCAACTCCGTTGCCACCATCTTCGCGTGGTCGGGTGCTCTTCGCAAACGCGGCGAGCTGGATGACCTGCCCGAGCTGTGTGCGTTCGCCGACCGCCTGGAAGCCGCCACCCTCGGCACTATCGAGGACGGCATCATGACCGGCGACCTGTATCTGTTGTCCACATTGGAAAACAAGAAAAAAGTAAACTCTTTGGAATTTTTGGATGCCATCGCCGAAAGATTGGCTTGACATCCGCAAAAATCCATGCTACAATACACATCGTTAAACAAGGGGTGCTGACACGCCGTCGGCTGAGAGGAAGCTTGCTTCTAACCCTGTGACCTGATCCGGATAATACCGGCGTAGGAATGTTTACGAAGTGCAGCGGTTAAAGCGCGCAAACATCTGCCTTTTTAACATCCTATCCGTATTGTTCGGATAGGATGTTTTTTTAACCACAACCGACGCACGCAAACCCGATTTATTTTGGGGAAATGATGCGTCTGCTGTGTTAAAATACTCGTAAATCCGCAAAATGATAACAAACCACAAAGCGCCGAAAATCCGCCGCTTGAGGCGGGTTCGCGTGCGTCGCTTGTGGTTATCTAAAAGGAGTGTTCAATATGTCAACTCGCAAAGAATCCGTTTACCGTCTTACCGAAAGTGCCATTCTCCTCGCCATCGCGGCGGTGTTAAGTGTTATCAAACTCGTGGATATGCCGTACGGCGGCAGTGTTACCGCCTTCAGTATGCTGCCGCTCTTGATCATTGCGTACCGCCACGGCACGCGCTGGGGCTTGTTCACCGCGTTCACCTACAGCCTGATCCAACTGCTGCTCGGGCTGGACAATTTCTCGTATGCCACCTCATTTTTGGCTGTGGTGATGATCGCTCTGTTCGATTATCTGCTCGCGTTTTTCGCACTGGGACTGGGCGGCATCTTCCGGGGCAAACTGCCCCAAGGTGCGGCACTCAGCGCAGCGGCGATCCTCTCCGGTGTGCTGCGCTATCTGTGCCACGTGATCTCCGGTTGTACGGTATGGGCGGGATTATCCGTTCCCACCAAGGAGGCTCTCGTATACTCGCTGTCGTATAATGCGACGTATATGATCCCCGAGATCGTCATTTTAGTGCTCGGCGCGGTATATGTCTCCCGCCTGCTCTCCCTGGACGGCGTGGGCGTTTCCCGCACCGTCATTCGCCGCGAGCACGGCGGTACTGCTGCCACCGTTCTGTCGGGAATTGCCTATACCGTCCTGCTTTTAACGGTGGTGGGTGACGTGATTTATATCGCCCCCGCCCTGCAAAACGCATCGAGCGGTGAACTGTTTTTTGCCGGTCTTGCCTCTCTGAATTGGCTCGGCGTTGCGATCTTCACCGCCGTGGGTGTAACTCTGTTCGCGGTACTCAAACTGATTGCCGCACGTGTTACCAAGAAATAATTCCACAAAAATCGCCGTGTGCTGAGAAGCACACGGCGATTTGTTTTTCTATATGGCTTTATTGTTCCAGCGCTTTGAGCGCAAGCTCCACGCCGAGCTCGATGCACCGTTGGCAGGACACGCATCCCTCGTCCTTGATCGCCGCACACACGGCCGTACCGCCGCACGCGGCGGTAAATTCCTCACACAGCGCTTTGCAAACCGCATAGGTCTGTTGTTTGGAAGCGGGCGCCCATAAGTTACCGTCACTGTGCCGCAGCCCTGCCACAAAAATGGCACCGGACAACGCCCCACAGGTCTGCTCTCTGCCGCCCATACCGGCGCCGAAACCTTCCATGGCGCGCATGACGGTTTGCGGGTCGATACCTATTTCCTCCGAAAACGGTAACGCTACTGATTGTGCGCAGTTGTGCCCTCTGTCGTGAAGATCTTTTGCTTGTTCGAATTTATTACCAAACACCATTCCGATTCTCCTTTTATAGTCCGAATTGCTGTCGCAATACGCTTTCCACGCTCTCTGCCGTCGGCAGATCACCGAATCCCATGCACAGTGAATCCTTCATACGGTAGGGATGCCCCACCGCGCAGAGCAGCGGAATATCGTTCTCTCCGTCACCGAACGCGATCGCCTGCTCGGGCGGCACCCCGAACTTCTGCATCACGACTCGCGCCGCCGCACCTTTATCCGCGCCCGCCGCCACTAACTCGGTGGTGCGGTCATTTTGATACGCCACCCGAAACGACTCGTGCAGGTCGGTGACCGTGCCGGTGGGCAGCTCCACTTTTAAATAATCCTCGGGAATCTCCTCCGGTATACGGACGTGCTTACCGTCAACCGGTGTATCGCCCACACAGTAAATATGCTCGCGCCCGTACACGGCACCTCCGCCATAACGGGCAAGCAGTTCCCGCGTTTTGCATTTCATGAGCCGCTTTTTATACAGCACGCAGTTTTTGTGCATCACCAGTGCGCCGTCCATACACAAAAACACCAACCGATAAAACAACGGACCGAACAGAGATTTTACTTGCCCGTACGGCCTGCCGGTGGCAACGACCACCGTGATGCCGCGATCCAGCAAACGGCGCAATACGTTCAGCGTATCGTTTGAAATTGCAGTTTCGGTTTTCGGAAGCAATGTGCCGTCCACGTCACAAAATATCATTCGCAGCATCCCGCTTGTCACCTCATTTCATTTCAACGATCGTCACGCCGGTCTCGCCCTCGCCGTATAATCCCAAACGGAACGATTTCACACCGGGACACGATTTCAAGTGCGCGTGCACCGCCGCGCGTAACGCACCCGTGCCTTTTCCGTGAATAATAGTCAGCCTGTCCAGACCGCCGAGCCGCGCGTTATCCAAGAACCGGTCCACCTCAAGCAGTGCCTCGTCGGTGGTTTGTCCGCGCAGATCCAGTTCGGTCTGCGCACTGCGCGTGGAACGCGAAACGTCGGTATATACCCCACCTTTTTTGGCGGTGGGTGTCGGTTTCTTTTCTATGAGCCGCAGATTGTCAAGCGACACGCGGGTGCGAATGATCCCCGCCTGCACCTCTACCGTGCCGTTCGCATCGGGAAGTGCCGTTACCACGGCGGATTTATCAAGGTCGACGATCAACACCTCGTCCCCCACTTTAAGCGACCGCGGCAACTGATACGCGCCGCGCGCTTTTTGTGTGACCGGGTCAATATCGTCCTCTAATCTATTCAGTCTGCTCCGCAGCTGTGACCGCGCCGCGGCGGCTTTTTTGGAAAAGTCGTCAGAATTTTTCTGTTTGCGCAACGCATCCAGTTCGGCAATGAGCTCCTCTGCCTCGCGGCGGGCGCGTTCCACCACACGGCGCGCCTCGTCGCGGGCATCGTCCAGCTCCTGCTCTTTTTGTGCCTGCAAGGCCTTCAACTGCTCTCTCGCGGTTTCGTTGGCATGCTGTGCCGCTCGCGTGGCTTCCTTGGCTTCTTGCAATTCCTTTTCCAGGCTCAGCCGCTTTTCTTCCAGCACCACCACAACGTCTTCCAAACGGCGGTCGTCACCCGACACGAGCGACCGTGCCCGCTGTACCACCGACGGATCCATGCCGAGCCGTTCGCTGATGGCAAATGCGTTGGAACGTCCCGGCACACCCACCATCAACCGATAGGTCGGGCGCAGTGTTCCCACGTCGAATTCACAGCTGCCGTTTTCCACGCCCTCAGTCTGGATCGCATACGCTTTCATTTCCGCGTAGTGCGTGGTTGCCGCGATACGCGCGCCTTGTGCGCGTAGGCGTTCCACCATCGCGGTCGCCAGTGCCGCACCCTCCACCGGATCGGTACCGGCACCGAGCTCGTCCAGCAATACTAAGCTATGTTCATCCGCTTCGTCTAAAATACGGATCAGATTGGTCATATGCGCCGAGAAGGTCGACAAGGATTGTTCAATGGACTGCTCGTCCCCGATGTCGGCAAGCACGGTGCGGAATACCGATAAGCTGCTGCCGTCACGCACCGGCGGCATCAATCCGCACATGGTCATCAAGGTGAGCAGACCGACGGTTTTCAAGGTGACGGTCTTGCCGCCGGTATTGGGACCGGTGATAATGAGCGTATCAAAACTGCCGCCGAGTTCCACGTCGATCGGCACCACTTTTTTGGGATCGATCAACGGGTGACGTGCTTTATTCAGCAAAACGTGTCCGTCGTCGGTCACCCGCGGAACGGAGGCTTTCATCCGGTACCCGAGCCGCGCTTTGGCAAAGATCAGATCAATGCCGACAAGCACGGTATAATCCTCAATGATCGCATTGGCAAACGAGCCCACCTCGGCGGATAACGCCGCGACGATGCGCTCGATCTCCGCTGCCTCCTGCGATTCCAGCACTTTCAGTTCGTTGTTTGCTTCCACCGCGCCCATCGGCTCGATGAATACGGTAGCACCCGACGAGGAGGTGTCGTGTACGAGTCCCGCAATGGTTGAACGGTGCTCTGCCTTGACCGGCACGACAAACCGCCCGCCGCGAATGGTAATGATCGGCTCCTGCAACGCTTTTTGCGCCGTTTGCGAATGAATCAGTTTGTCCAACTGATCCCGTACTCTGGCAGATGCCGCCCGCATCTTGCGGCGAATGGTGTAGAGCTCCGGCGATGCGTTATCGCTGATCTCGTCCTCCGACAACACGGTGGTACGGATGCGTTCTTCCAAAAATTTATTCGGGGAAAGGGTGGAAAAGCGATCATCCAGGCAGGTGCCCATCCCCTCACAGTGCGCGTGCCACTCACAAACCGAACGGATCCCGCGCAGCGTACCCGCCACACGCAACAATTCTTGGAGCGTCAACATCGCGCCCGCCTCGGCACGGCGCAGCGCATTGGATACGTTTTTAACGTCGCCAAACGGCGGCGCGCCGAACTTTGCCATCAGACAAAACGCGGCGTCCGTATCGTTAAGCAGACGCTGCACCTCAGAGAGATACGGCGACGGCTGCAACGCGCGCGCCGCCTCTGCCGCGTCCTCGCAGGTTGCCTCGGCCGCCAGCAGTTCCAGCACCTTATCCAGTTCCAGTGCACGATAATGCTTGTTCATGGTTGTTGTCCTTTATGTCAAACTATGATAAAACTCTAACGTATGAAAACCGCGGTTTAACTGCGCCAGTAAAAAGCGCTCCACAGCGTCGCCGAGCACCGCCGTATCCGTCTCGGGCAAGGAAAACGCAAAGCACTTTTCAAACGGCGCGTACACGATATGCCGCAGCGCCGCCAACACCCCTGCTGTCAGCGGCAGGGTATCGACACCACTATGCTGTTCGCAGGTGACTTCGCCTCGGAGCGGTGAGAACCGCGCACAGTCTTCCGCATCGCACTGCGCACACTTCACCACCGCCGGCATGTATCCTGCCTTGCACAGCAGCCGCAGTTCGGTCACGGCTTTAACGAGCGGCAATGACCGCGTGCCCACCGACAAATAATGAAGCGCGTTGAGCAACAGCCGCAGTTCCTCCTCGGCTTCCTCTTCGGCAGGTGCCAACACACCCGCGAGTTCACAAAAATACTGCGCAAGGGCGAGTTTTGTAAGATCCCCCCGCACCTCAAAAAACACCTGTAACGGTTCGGCATCGTCCACTATGTATTTTTCCCGCCCCTTGTACAAGGAAAGGCGGGAATAGCACAGCAACTGCGTGGCACTGCCGTTGCGGTTTTTGATCTGTCTGGCACCGCGCACCGATGCGCGAATGACGCCGAGATCGCGTGTCAGCGCCGTCACAAAACGGTCCGACTCACCAACCGTATTATTTTCGCGTATGATCAGTGCGTCGGTCGTCAGCTTCATGCGATTTCTCCTTAGCCTCCGCTACGGAATTTTCACCGTTTCCGTACACATCCACCCCGCAGTAGCGCAGATAGTCCTGTACCTTTCCGGTTTTCTCAAAGGTTGCCCATAATTTATCCTGGTCCATGTATCCTCCGCCTCCGTTCATCATTAATGTGAACGAAAGCGGGATGTTCCATACATAGGAAATTTTTACAAGCGATAGCCAAAGCCGTTGAGCAGTCCCTGACGGTTGCGCCAGTCCTCTTTTACCTTCACCCAGCATTGCAAATTCACGTGCGCGCCGAGCGCCTTTTCCATCTCCGCGCGCGCGGCTGACGAGATACGTTTGAGCATCGCGCCCTTTTTACCGATCACCATACCCTTGTGGGTATCCCGCTCGCAGAAGATCTCCGCGTCAATATCCAAAATGACACCGCGCTCGCCCTCGCGCTCTTCCATCCGTTCAATCACAACGGCGATCCCGTGCGGGATCTCATCGCGCAGCGAAAGTAACATTTGCTCACGTAAGAGTTCTGCCGCCAGCACCTTCTCCGGCTGATCGCTGACAGCGTCGGCGGGGAAAAAGTGCGGGCTTTCAAAGGTGTATTTGGTAAGCTCGGCGAGCAACTCGTCCGCTCCCTCGCCCGTCAAAGCCGATACCGGCAAGATCGCCTCAAAGGCAAATTCCTGCCGCCAGGCATCGATGCAGGTCAGAAGCGTCGCTTTGTCCTCCACTGTGTCGATCTTGTTGATCACAAGCAACACCGGCAGCTTTTGCGCGCGGAATTTTTGGAGCAGCTCGCGCTCCGCATCCCGCACGGTGGCGGTCGGCTCCACAACGAGCACCCCCACGTCCACACCGGTCATCGCTTCGCCGATGGATTTTACCATAAAATCCCCAAGTCTGGTACGGGGACGGTGCGTACCGGGCGTGTCCAAAAAGACCAGCTGTACCGACTCATGGGTGAGCACGCCCATAATGCGGTTGCGCGTGGTCTGCGGCTTGTCCGACACGATGGCGACCTTTTGACCGACCAGTGTATTAAGAAGTGACGATTTCCCCACGTTCGGTCTGCCGACCAACGCGATAAAAGCAGAGGTTGTTTCCATTACTTTGCTCTCCATTTCCACACAAACAGCACCGCCGGCACAGCGGACAGCGCCAGTAAAATAGGCTTATAGATATGTTCTCCCCAATCGGCAAAGATCGAGAGCCAGACGTCCGGTTTCCAAAACAGCAAGATCGCCACCGCCACTGCGGCGATCGCCGCCAGCAGCACCGCGCCCGCCGCCATATCCTTGGCGGCACCGCTGAGCGGATGACGCTCAGCGGAAATCCGATCGATCGCACGCTCCACCGCGGAATTGATCAGTTCTGCCATAAGTACACCGCCGATGGTCAAGGCGAGCAGCGCACCCTCGGCGCGGGACAGCGAAAAACGCGGCGTAAACAACAGCACGTAAAACGCGATCACCAAATGAAAGCGAAAATGCCATTCCTCACGCGCACAGCGCCAGATGCCGCGCGCCGCCCATGCAAAACCTTTAAGGAGATGTGATCCCTTAATCTTCAAGCACATAACTACTCCCACGGGGCAACCCCACCTGCTTCATCACGGTTTCTTCCTTTTCACGCATACGCACGGCTTCCATGCCGCCCTGCACGTGATCGTACCCGAGCAGGTGAAGCATGGAATGTACCGTCAGGTACCCCACCTCGCGGTTGAAGCTATGACCGTAATCCTCCGCCTGCTTCGCCGCCTGCTCCAAGGAAATCATAATATTACCAAGCAGTATTTCGCCGGTTTCGGGATGCCGATCGTACACGCCGTTCTCCCCGAGCGGGAACGAGAGGACATCGGTGTGATTATCGATGCCGCGCTGCTCTAAATTGACCTCGTGGATGCGCTCGTTGTCCACGAGCGTCACGTCCACCTGCACACTGCCGTCCACCTTCTCCAGCTCCAACACCGCGTGACAGCAACGGCGAATCAACATCCGAAGTCCCGTCGGGATCTTAAAGGCTTTTTGTTGATTTTCAATGTCTACCCGCAGTTTTTTGAGCATTCCGGTTCCTCTTTTCTTCCTTGTTTTTCTCATAGCGTTCATACGCTTCAATAATGCGCTGCACCAACTGGTGCCGCACCACGTCTTTTTGCGTAAACGTGCAAATGGACACGTCCTCCACACCTTTGAGCACCCGCATGACCTCGCGCAGACCGCTCTGTTTGCCGGACGGCAGGTCGATCTGCGTGATATCACCGGTCACCACCATCTTGGAATTAAAACCAAGACGGGTCAAAAACATCTTCATCTGCTCGGGGGTGGTATTTTGCGCTTCGTCCAGAATCACAAAACTGTCGTCCAACGTCCGACCGCGCATATACGCGAGCGGTGCGATCTCAATGTTGCCGCGCTCCAAATATTTTTGATAGGTTTCGGTACCCAGCATATCAAACAGCGCATCGTACAGCGGCCGCAGATACGGGTCTACCTTGGATTGCAGATCACCGGGTAAAAAGCCGAGCTTTTCGCCCGCCTCCACAGCGGGACGCGTCAAAATGATACGGTTGACCTGCTTGGCACGGAACGCTTCCACCGCCATCGCCACCGCTAAATACGTCTTACCCGTACCGGCAGGACCGATGCCGAGCACGACGGTGTTATCGCGGATCGCCTCCACGTACTGCTTTTGTCCCAAAGTTTTGGGCTTGATGGGGCGCCCCTTGGCGGTAATGCAAATACTGTCACCGTTAAGCGCGGGCAACTGATCGTCCGTGCCCTCGCTGACGAGCATCAGCACGTACCGCACGTTCTGTTCGGTCAACTGTTCCCCGCGGTTGAGAAGCTGCAACAGCCCCTCGATCGCGCGCGTGGCTTTGGCAACCGCCTCCGGCTCGCCGCTGACCTTCAGATCACTGTCCCGACTGAGGATGGTGACGCCAAACTGCTGCTCGATCAGCCGAATATTCTCATCAAAATTGCCGAACAGTGCTACCGCCTGCTCCATGCGATCCACGTTGATAATCTGTTCTATGATACTTTCCCCCCGCATGTTCTTCCTTACTATTCTGTCATTGTACCACAAAATTTTTCACTTGTCATTAGGGAAAACGGCAATTTTTCTTATTTCACACTAAGGGCTTCACTCCGCCCGATGGACTCTAAGCACGTATAGGTGCCGACGAGCGTCCACCCGTCGTCGGTTTTTTGTTCGGTCACCGTTTCGGCTTCGATCGTCACCTCCTCCCCCAAATCGCTGAGTAACTCATTCAGACGCGAGCGCGCCTCTCCCAGCGTTTCGCTTTCGGTTCGTGTGCAAACCACCGTTTCGTCAAACGTAAGGCGCGTCACCTCAATGCCGAGCGGCAGCGCCTTGCCGTTTGCGCGCAACGGATAGTTGACCGTCTGCTGTGTATACGTCCCCTCCACGTCCACCTCCGTATACAACGGGATACGCAGCCCGAGCAGGTAAAAACAGAGGCGGGAGATCGTGCGCGGAGCGGGACTCGGTACCTTCTCCTCAAACGGCACGGTGACCGTCAGCGTGCGGGTGGTACGCGCCGTCACAACCCCCTCGGCGTGCTTGAGCAGCGGACCGACTTTGCTGTCCATCACCCCGCTGATGAGCAGGGTCCCCTCGGTCACCGCATCCCCCTCTTTGACCATCGCCTGCCCGCTCACGGCATCCATACGGACGATCACGCCGTCGTGCGCGGCAACGACGTTCGCGGGTTCATCGGGCGCAATCGGCTGTGACTCCTGCCGTTCCCTGACCTCCACCGTCGCCGTACTTCCCTCAAAATTCACCGTCAACCACACGATTTCGGGCAGACGCTCCAAGGCTGTCAGTTGCAGTTGCGGTAGGTTGACGGTGTCGGGAGAGGCGCCCTCGTAAATACCGAGCGGCTCCAATACTTCGCGGATCGCCTCGTCCGTCACCCGCTCGTTTCCCACAATGCGCACGATCCACACGCGAGAGGACAACAGCTGCAAAAGCACCACAAACAACAGCATCCCCACCAAAAGCCCCCACCGCAGACGAAACGGTCGCAGCAAGAACGGCAATCCGTGCCGCTCTCTTACCCGCATACGCACCGATGCGGCGCGCGCCGCCGGGCGCAGGGCACGGTAATCTGCCGCCTTGCAGCGGCAAGTAAGCGAAATGCCGCGGCGGGAGACGTCCCACAACGCGACCTCCCGCCCCGCCGCTTCGTTTAAAAACCGTTCCGGAAAGCCGCCTTCACATTCGATGAGTACGGTTCCTGTAAACATGGTGTGCCTCCTATAAAAACTCAAGTGACAATAATCTGCCGGTAATCACCGCGCAAGCGGGATTTAAGCTGGTCATGCACAGCTCACGACCGGTAAACCGAACCGTGCCGTCCGCGGTGCGCACCTGTATCTGATCTTCATCGTATTTGACGATCCCCCGACACCCCTCGATCAGCACTTGTCGGTTGCCGGACACCTCCATTCTGGCCGCCTTTGACAGCGCGCCGACCGGTATGTCCAACGCTTTTTCCACTTTCTCGGAAACGGTTTTGCGTTTCATAACAATCCCCCTTGTCTGCTTAATTCTTATGTGTTGGGAAAGGGAATAATGCCGCCCGCCTGCTACATATATAAAAAGCGGGGAGGGTGTTACTATGTCTGCTTATGTCACACTGCGTCCGCGAATGCGCACCGCACTGATGGGGTTCGGCATCGTGTGTGGCGGTACTGCCGTGCTCTTTCGTCCCGAAGCGGTTGCGGGCGGAATCAGCCGCGGGCTGACCGTGTGTGGGTCGGTCATCATTCCCTCGTTGTTTCCGTTTTTGGTGCTCGGGGCACTGTTATCCAAATCAGGCGTGGCGGCGGCGGTCGGCGGCCGATTGGAACGCGTCACACGACGGCTGTTCGGCTTGCCGGGCTGTTGTGCGACAGGCATCCTCATCGGCTTTGTGGGCGGTTACCCTGCAGGCGGCGCGGTGGTGGGAGATCTCGTACGCACCGGGCAGATCACCCGTGACGAGGGTCGGCGGATGCTCCGCTTTTGTGTCTGCGGAGGACCGGGCTTTATCATCAACACGGTCGGCGCGGGACTGATGAGCAGCTCGGCGTTCGGCGTGATGTTGTTTGCGGCACACATTGCGGCGGCACTGCTGCTCGGCATTGTCGGCGCACCGAAAAGCAGTCGGCAATATGCCCCCGCACGCACCGCGCGCCGCCCGCATCTGTCACTGCCGCAGGCCTTTGTGGAATCGGTCACGAGCGCGTGTCAGTCGCTTTTATCCATGTGCGGGTTTATTCTTCTGTTTTCAGGACTCCTCGCCCTGCTTGATACCGCAACCGACAACCGCGTGGCAAGCGCCTTGCTCTCCTGCCTTTTAGAGGTCAGTTGCGGCTGTGTCGCCGCCGCGGGTCTCGGCGCGCTGTCGCCGTTTGTACTGGGTGTCGCCGTCGGCTTCGGCGGACTGTCGGTGCATTGTCAGTTAGCGTCCTCCCTCGTCGGCACGGGGGTGCTGACCCCGCGCTTTTGGATCGAACGCCTGGCACACGGCGGATTGACCGCCGTACTGACCCTGCTCCTTCTCCGCTTTGTGCCGATCACGCTGCCGGTGTTCGGCCCCGCCTCGCCGACGGTGCAAGCGGTCACCGACCATGTCGGAATGTCGCTGTTTGTGTTACTGCTTTGCGGAATTTGGTTGCTTTCTGTTGACAAAGCGAGCCGACTCACCTATAATAAAAGTCGTAATTAGAGAGGATGTGACAGCATGAAGCGGAAACTGTACGGCAATGCCATAACGCCGGTGTGTGAGATCTGCGCG
>CAYVDQ010000026.1:0-11746 GCA_964450615.1 uncultured Eubacteriales bacterium
CATTTGAGTGCGCCGTTTTTTTATGCAAGGGAGTGGGTTTCGGCAATGTGTTTAGTTGTGAATTTCATAACCAAAGGCTTTTAAACCATATTTTGTATACTTGTCTCTAAATTCAATATATTCATCCAAAGTTTTTTTAAGCATAGACATATGTTCATCAAATTCCGTTGATAAAGTATTTGTTCCTTTTATAATCAACTTATCCGAATCACATTCACTGCGCAACAAATCCCAAAAGGCATCCCAGTTGCTCCCATACCACTCGGGGAAATCAAAGGCAACGCGTATTCTTTCATGGATTTCAGCTAAGTATTTACACCCTGTCAAATCCAATTCGATTGTTTTCATTTTTGTTTCCTGTCTATCTAGCCAAAAAGTTTTTAACTTATAATTTCATAATCAAAAGGACAATCGCTGGTTGCCCACATTTTTTTATTTCTTTCCAGTATTTCATGCATCGTAGACAAATGCTCAGAAAATTCTTTACTTAATGTGTTTTCGCCTTTTACAATCAACTTGTCCGCATCGCAGTCACTCCAAAGCAAATCCCAAAAAGCGTCCCAATTCCCTCCATACCACTCGGGGAAGTCAAAGGCAACGCGTATTCTTTCATGGATTTCAAACAAGTACTTACAACCTGTCAAATCTAACTCAATTGTTTTCATCGTTGCTTTTCTCCTTATATAATTTCGTAAAATGTTTTATAGTGATCATATGTAACAAATACCAAACCATCATTTGACCAAACAATACGTTCGCTATTTCGTTTTCCGGTTTTGTAATTGATATCTGCCTTATACCAAACTCTGCCTGCTATATGTGGTAAGTGGCGATTGTAATTATAGTACTCATTTTCCGCAAGCATTTTATTGGGCACAAAATTTGATGGCCATTTACCGCGTTTCCAACCGTTTGCCTCGGCATCTTCTTTCGTTACGTAATAATTCGGTAAATTCCCATGATGCTTTAATGTCCAATCCGCACCGTTAATGCCATTAACAGTTGCCGTTCCGGCTTCAATTGACTGCATTAATTCAATCACACACCGACACCGTGGATGAGCAGGAGGTTTAGGGTTAGGCCTATCGGAAATTAACCAAATTTTCCCGTGGTTCACCTCACAAGGTGTGCACCTACTGTCATCTTTAATACTCACCCAGTGCTTATAATTAGAACTTGTCGTTATTTGAGGTGATAACGTATCCCCGTGTATATTTGCTACAACAATTGCTGACTCTAAACTCAACTTGTATTCTCCTTTCGTATTATACCATGTTTCTTCGAAAAGTACAGTCCTGCGAGGTAACCGTACTTTGTTGACGCGGAGAGTATAGCACAAAAGGGGGAGTCACTTTCAAGACACTTTTTGTATTTTAAAAAAAGAGAATACCGGAGAAGGTAAGAGGTAACAAGTGAGAAGTCGCGCGCGGCGCGACGGATTGGACAACCCCTCCGAGTCGGCGGAACGCCGACCCACCTCCCTTTACACAAGGGAGGCTTGGTGGGGGCGGGGGGAGATAATAAAAGAAGCGGGGTGGCTTATTGCCATCTCCGGTTTAGGTTTGTGCAGTTAGACAATCCCCCAGTCGTTTTTGACAAAACGACAGCCCCCTTTACACAAGGGGGCCTTGGTGGGTGCGGGGTAGGGAGTAAAAGTTACGGGGGTGCGTATTGCACCCCCGTTTATGGTTGCGTGGTAAAAACAGATCGAAATTAAATCTCGCGGTGGAGGGTGAAGGAATACTTATCGGTGCGATAATAGGCGAGTTTATGTTCGATGCTTTGTCCCGCTTTATCCAATATCACGGAATCGAGTACCAACACCGCAGCACCGACGGGAAGTTGCAAGAGTGATGCAATTTCCTCGGACGCGTTCACCGCCATGATCTGTTGGCGGATGTCCCCGATCTCGATTCCCGCGAGGGCGTAGAGATCGAATGTGGAAAACGGAATACCGTCTTTTTCGAGCGCTACGGCTTGAGCGTACATCTTTTCGCCAAACGATCCACGAATGACCGATTGATACGTAACGATCGGATCTCCTGCGGAAAATCCCGTTAAATGCAGGTGAAATACCGGCTCGTCATTCCAACCGTACTGCAACCGCTCACCGGCGGTGGCGGGCTGCTGTTCGCATACGTCGATCTTGGTATAGCCGTGATACCCTTTGCCGGACAACATTTCGCTGAACGACCGAATCTTCTGCAACGGCGAATCCAACTTATTGGTATTGACAAACGTGCCCTTGCCGTGTACAGGTGTGACTAATCCCACGGCTTCCAGCTGATCCAACGCCTGACGGACGGTGATACGGCTGACCCCGAACTCCTCACACAACATTTTCTCAGACGGAATCTTCGTCCCCTTGGGATATACACCTGAGGTGATGCGTTTTTCCAGTGAGTCCTTTACCTGCATATATAAGGGCGTTTTGGCATCGTGCACGATCATACCCATCCCCCTTTCCAACGTTTCGTATAATTTCAGTATACCATACGATGGCAAAGGACGCAAGAGGCTTATCTCGCCGAAAGACGAGAGGGGGCGTTGCGGTTTGAGCACAAGCCCGCCGCCATGACCGCCAAAGCGGCGAGTACCCCCGCAAACAGCGGATCAAAGGGTAGGATGTCCCACACACCGAACACGGCGACGGTGGCGGGACCGAGAACGATCGCCGCCATCACGAAGGGTCGCCCGATTTTGTTCGGTAACCATAAGGCACAGCACAGTGGCATGAGCAAGGTCGCACCGCGCAGTTCCATGGACAAAAAGGCAAATGAGAGAATGGTATCGCCCAGTTTTCCGCCGGAGAGCGGCACCGCCGCCAACAACAGCACGACAATGCAGACGCGGTCGATCAGGGTGCTGTTTACCGAGCGGAATTTTTTAAAGCGGGGCAGAATATCGTTGCGGATTACCGCGGCAATACCCGAGGCGAGTCCCGCGCCGGTGCCGACCACCGCAATAAACAGTGCACCCAATATGATACCGCCGACGAGCGGCGGAAAATACTCCAATACAAACGAGGTGAGCGCGGTTTTCGCGACGATGTCCGGATGCGCTGTGCGCATATATAAGCCGACCAAAATACCGCCGATACCCACCGGAGGAATGATAAACGCGCTGAGCAGCGCACCTTTTTTGGCTTCTTTGGTGCTGTTTGCCATAAAAATGGGTTGTGCGTAGGCTTGTGTGGTGACCACACCGAGTATCAAGGACAAACATGCACCGAGATCCGTTCCCGCACCGCGGGCAAACAGGCTGTGCAGGGGAACACCCGTGGACGCGGAGAGGTTATCCATAAGCGCGGTAAACCCGCCGATGCCGCCTGTGAAAACCAGCACTAAGGCGCCGCACGCCAGCATGGTGGCGTATAACAACAGCATTTTGAAAATGCCGGTGACGGCGCTGCCTTTCGTGCCGCCGAACACGATATACACGATCATAAACGCGGCGCTGATAGATAAGGACAGCGTATGCGAAAGTCCCGGCCAGAACACCGCGATGATCGCAGTGGCGGCAATCAGTTGGGAAATGATGTTGATGAAATTGCCCACAGAGGACAGCACGCTTGCGGTGACACCGCAGCGTTCACCGTATTCGCGACGGACGATCTCCGTTAACGTGCGGCAGTGGCTATTACGAAACGGTTTTACAAACACAAGCGCTAATACCAGACATGCGATACCGCCGCCGAGTGTAAACCACCATGCGCTCATGCCGTAATGAAACGCGAGCTGAGCCGTGCCGACGGTGGAGGAGCCGCCCACCAACGTGCCGGTGATGGCACCGAACACGCCCCACGAGCCCATACCTTTCTTTGCACTCGTGAGTTTTCCGGAAAATACGCTTAATAACACGATAACGGTCAGCGTGATGCCGATGCCGAGCAGATGTCCTACTTCCAACGATTGCGCCTCCCCATAAAATAAAAGCGGGGGCGGCAGCGGAAACGCTGCCGCCCCTATAGCCAAAACATTCAAACCCGAACCTGATTTTGAGGGGCGAATTTTCTGTTGTGGCATCGTTAAAATACTCGTTAATCTTAGGATTAGTCTTCTACGGGAATCTCAATATCATACAGCGGCGGATATTGCTGGCAACCGAACACGTCGCCCTCGCCGAAAGAGCCGGAGGGTTTGAGGCGGTTGATGGTGAATTTGATCGCGAGTGCGGGATCAAATTCCACGAAATCCGCGACACGGCTCTCGGGGATACCGTACAAACGGCAGACGGTTTCCTTGGTGAGCGCGCCCGAGTTTTTCACCAGTTCATAGTTTTCTTTTTCACGGAAAATAATGTCGAAGGTGATGCGGTCGGTGCCCGCGTTTTTACTGCGAATGGTTTTTGCTAAATCAACCAGTTTTTTCGTAGCCATCGTTATTCTCCAATCTCAATCATTGTAATGGGGAAGAGTTCCAGCGGATCGTCCACTTCCACGGTATGGTCCATTGTCCAGGTGTACGCGGGGGACATCTCCACGACCTCGTCCATGACGAACGCGGCGGTACCGGCGGTACCTTTGACTTCCGGCAGGCGAGCGTAGAAGATCTGACGCGTGCCGACCAGCGCCACTTCCTCAGCCACTTCCTTGGTCTTGGCAACGCCCTCGACCACGACGAGCAGTTCGTGCGACTTGGTTTCTTTGATGGGTTCGAGGTCGCCCATAACACCGTTTTTACCGAATACGCGGTAGCTCAGTTCATACCAGTCGTCGGGACGGCGCTCTTTGACCTGCGATTTCGCCCATTCTAACACCTTGTCGATGTTCTTGATGGTATAGGGATCGCGGATACCCGCCATACCCATGTAACGGTAGCCGACAAAGCCGGAACCCTCGAGTTTTACCTTGATTCTGCCGTCGATCGGAACGAATTCCGCACCGGTGATGCGGCAGGTCTTGTCGTCAAACTGCTCGTACACGCAGTTGCTCATATCCATCATGCCGCCCGCCACGTATTCATAATACGGGTTGGTGCGCTCGTACATGGCGTGACCAGCCACAGAGGCAGGGGTGCATCTCTGGAACGGTGCCATAGCGGTTACCTTGACGTCGTCCTTGGTCACCGTACCGATAACGCTTTCCTTAGCGCCGTACGGCTCACAGCAGAACGAAGCACATTCCAGCACCTTGCCGGTGTAGTATGCCATGTTCTCAGGGATTCCCTCGTAGATCGCGGGAGCCGCGAACACGCACGCGTCGGAGGTACGACCGCCGATGATGACGTCTGCGCCCATTTCCAATGCCTTGATGAACGGATGAACACCCGCCACGGCAACGATGCGCTCGGTCTTGTCCAGTTCTTCGATAGTGAGGTCGCACCGACCGTCCAAGCCCTCGATTTTCTCGCCGTTGTTCATCTTGCCCCGCAGATATTCCTTGTCAACCTCGGAATAGAAGTATGCCAGCTTGAACGGCGGCAGGTTGTGCTTTTTCGCCATATCCTTGATGAAGCCGACGTACATATCTACGCGGCTGTTGGTGCCGGTATCGCCTGCCGAGCCGATGATCATCGGTACGCCTTGCTCGCGTGCCTTGAGGAGCATCAACTCCAAATCGTGATACTGGTGTGCCGGATGGCTGGCACACTTGTCAGCGCCCAGCGGCACCGGACCGATGTCGTCACTGCCGCTGTCACAGCAATAATAGTCGGGCTTGGTTGCCGCACCGAGATAGAAGCTTTCTTCTTTGGTCGGCGCAAAGCCTAAGTGCCCGTTCGGGGAAATAATGCGAATGGTATCCTTTGCCATATTGCCAATCTCCTTTTTTGAAACTTGATATAACTTGTTATATCAAGTAGAGTATACGCGTTTTCTTGTGGCTTGTCAATAGGGAATATCTAGTTTTTATATATACCTTGAAAATGGATTCCTAAAAAGGTATAATAGGTGCAGGTGATAGGTATGAAAATCGTAATACCCGATTGGAAAACGGTATCCATCGGTGATCTGGATGAAACACGGTTGACGTCGCTCGGTGAGGTGACGTTTTATCCGTTGACGGACAACGATCAACTGATCGAACGCATTGCCGATGCAGACGTGGTGCTGTGTAACAAGGCACTGATGACTGCCGAGGTGATCGCGGCGGCGCCGAAACTTCGTTACATTGGGTTGTTTGCGACAGGGTATAACAACATTGATCTGGACGCGGCGAGGGCGCGGGGCATCACAGTGTGCAACGCGGGCAGTTATTCCACCGACGCGGTGGCGCAGCATACGTTTGCGCTGATTTTGGAACTCGCAAGCCGTGTTGCCGATTATAACAGTATGGTGCAGGAGGGCGGATGGGTATGCAGCGACGTGTTTTCGCCGTTTCGGTATTCGACCACGGAATTGTGCGGGAAGACCATCGGTGTGATCGGGTACGGCAGTATCGCTAAGGCGGTGATCCGTATTGCCAAAGCGTTCGGTATGACGGTGCTGTGTTACACCCGCACCCCGCGGAAGGCGGAGGGTGTACGGTTTGTGACGTTTGAGGAATTGCTGACAGAATCCGACGTGATATCGGTGCATTGTCCGCTGACCGATCAAACGCGCAAAATGTTTAACGGGGAAGCGTTTGCCCGCATGAAAGACAGCGCGTGGCTCATTAACACGGCGCGCGGACCGATCGTGGACGAAGCGGCACTTCGTGTGGCGCTGGAATCGGGGAAACTCGGCGGCGCGGCGGTGGATGTATTAGAGAGGGAGCCCATGGCGGCGGATTGTCCCTTGCTGGGTGCTCCGAACTGTTTGATCACACCGCACGTGGCGTGGGCGCCGCTTGTGACGCGAGAACGGCTGCTCGGTATCGTGTGTGATAACTTACAGGCGTATTTGAACGGTACGCCGCAGAACGTGGTGTTAAGGTGACGCGACCCACTCGAATCTGCCGTAAATCGGCTGATTTCGGGTCTTTTCACCCTATTCGATCTTACAAGGAGTTAATATGAACAAAACGGGTTTTGGCTTTATGCGATTGCCGCGCACGGCGGACGATGAGATCGATTTTGAAACGCTAAACCGCATGGTGGATCGGTATTTTGCGCTTGGCGGCGACTATTTTGATACCGCGTACACCTATTTGGAGGGTGAGAGCGAAAAAGCGCTGCGCAAAACGGTTGTGGAGCGCTACCCGCGGGAAGCATTCCGTTTGGCGGATAAGCTGCCGGGGTATAAGGTGACGGCGCACGAGCAGTGCCGTGAGTTTTTCAACGAGCAGCTGGAACGGTGCGGGGTTTCCTACTTTGACGTGTATCTGCTCCATTTTCTCAATCCCCAAAACTATGCTATCGCGGAAAAGTACGATGAATTTGGATTTTTGCGCGAGATCAAGGCGTCGGGAGAGGCGCGCAAGATCGGATTTTCGTTCCACGGCAGTCCCGAATTGCTGGATACCATTTTGACGGCGCACCCTGAAGCGGAGGTAGTGCTCCTGCAGATCAATTATCTGGACTGGGACAGCGCGTCCATCCGTGCGCGTGAGCAGTATGAAACCGCGGTGCGGCACGGCAAAGAGGTGCTGATCATGGAGCCGGTGCGCGGCGGTCAGCTGGCATCTGTGCCGGCGGAGGCAGAGGACGTCTTGCGGGGATTGTGCCCCGAGGACAGCGTACCGTCATGGGCGATCCGCTTTGCAACGGATCTTAAACACGCGTCGGTGGTGCTCAGCGGCATGAGCACACCTGCGCAGATCGAGGATAATTTGAGGGACTTTAAGCCGCTCACCGAGAAAGAGCGTGAGGCGCTCGCTACCTGCGCGACCATCATTCGTGCCGAAACCGCGGTGGCGTGTACCGCGTGCGGGTACTGTGTGCCGCATTGCCCGAATCAGATCCCGATTCCGTCGTTTTTTAACTTTTACAACGAGGCGAAGCGCGTGCCGAAGGATACGTGGAAGGTGAAGTACGAGTATGAGCGGCAAGCGACGGCGACTGCCGCGGCATCGGCGTGTATCGTCTGCCATGCGTGCGAAAAGCATTGTCCGCAGAAACTAAAAATTGCCGATACCCTAAAGGACGTCGCCTCGACGTTTGAAAAGGAAGCATAAACAACCGCCCGAACGCGTAACGCGTTCGGGCGGTTGTGATTTTTTAATAGGTCACGGAATCGGTTGAGGGAACGTTTTCGTGATATAAGTGGGAGTCGGAGGACAGCGTGCGCACTTTGGGGATGCTGCAGCCGTTTTGTTCGGCAAATTCGATGACCGTCATGCCGGCGTGACACAAGCTGAAATGCGTGCAGAACATCGGGTAGGGGATATCCAGCAGCGCGCTTAAAAATGCTTCACCGAAGCCCGCGTGTGCAAACAGCGCAATGCGTTTGTCGTTGCCGTTTATCACCTTGTATTTACCGGTATACCGCAGATGCTCGTAGCCTAACGTTTTCAAAAACGCGTCTGCGGCATCGTATACGCGGTGAATACCGTTTTCGTAATGGTATTCGCGGATGTCGGGATGCTCGTACCACCGATCGCCCAGATCGCGGATAGCTTTGGTATTGAAAAGCTCTCTCATCTTGGGATAGTAACTGATCCAGGCTCTGCCTTTTCCGTCTTCCTTGGGAATGGTGAAATCGTGCCACGCGAGATCCTCGTGCGCGAACGCGAGCAGCTCCGGCTCCAACCCCAACGCCTCACAGGTGGGCTTCGCGGTCATGATCGCCCGCGTGGAGGTAGACGCGTAGATCTTATCCAGACCGTAGCGCGAAAGCCGTTTGGACAGCGCCTCTGCCTGACGCTCACCGAGCGGGGTTAACGAATCCGGATCGTAAACGGGTTCGCCGTGGCGGATATAGTAAAGGAGCATAAGCAGTCACCTCGTTAGCAGTTTGAGTTAGGGACAAAAGGAGGAATAAAGGCTCCCTTTAGGCAAGGGGACTTTTCCGCAAGCTGACAATTCCGCATAATAACAAGTTTTGTTAAAATTTAGTATAACATGTTTTATAGAGTTTTTCAAGATATACAGGAAAACGGAGTTATCCCGAAATTGCGGGATAACTCCGTTTTTGCCCGTGCCGAACAACTGCTCCATGGTGGAGGCGGCGGCGATCCCCGAGGCGTTTGCGACCGCGTACCTCAACTTGTTTATTGAGGGGAAGATTCAGGCGGGTAATACCCTACTCATGAACGCGGGTGCATCGGGACTTGCCAGTGTGATCATTCCGATGGCAAAGGCGTTCGGTGTCAGAGTGATCACCACCGTGCTGTCGGAGGAAATCGCAAACTCAATCAAGCACCTGAATGCCGACCGAGTGGTTGTGACCACCAAAGAAGACGTTTCTTTGGTTCTCAAAGAAGAACTGGAAGCGGGACACGGTGTGGACGTCGCGATCGATTGCCTGGGCGGCGAGATCATGGGGAAATGCATTCATTATCTCACGCACGGGGCGAGATGGATCATGATTGCTGCCCTTGCGGAACAAAAGAGGGAGATCGATCTGAAAAACATCTACGTCCGTAACGTGCGTATCGTCGGCAGCACGCTGCGTTCTCGCACGCCGGCGGTAAAAGCGGAAATTCTCAAGGGCATCGTGCGCGACGTGTACCCGAAGATCGAAGCGGGCGAGGTAAAATCCACGATCTACAAGGTGTTACCCATCACCGAAGCCGAGGCGGCTCACGATATTTTGTATCGCGGAGAAAACGTGGGCAAGGTCGTATTGACGGTGAACTAACATACAACTTAAAAACCGCCCGAGCACCTATGTGCTCGGGCGGTTTTGCTTAAGGTGACACGACTCATTCGAACCTTGTTTTAAAAAGGTCGATTTTCGCTCATCCTTCGTTAAAATACTCGCGAATACGACAGTATTCGCTGCGTTTTTGCCTTGTCTGAACTAAAATCGCCTCTTTTTAAAATCTTTGACCGCAAAGCGAGGGGATTTCGAGGTGTTTTAAGTTCATTCGGGCGAAGCAAGGCTTGCGCCTTGCGAGATCGAATGGGGGTGAAAGACCCGAAATCAGCCGCTTTGCGGCAGGTTCGAGTGGGTCGTGTCACCTTATATTCCGTTTTCGATAGGGGTGACGATCGGTTTGCCGTCTTTATCCAGCAAAACCGTCATGCCGCCGGCATAGCCGCTTTGGCGGTAGAGATAATTGACGCCCGTTTCTTTATCCACCCAGATCTCCATCGAGCCCATGCCTTGCGTGTATACGCGTTCGAACCGCTTCTCTTTCGCCATTGTTTTTGCCCTCCGTTGTCGGTGTTTATAATTTTATTGCAGTACAATCATTACCTCACTCGCAGTGTAGATTATACCATACATTTGCACGAAGCGCAACATCGTTTTGTGTCCGCTAAGACGGAATGATGTTTTCGCTACGCGAAAAATGATGTTTGCGGGTTCACCGCAAAACGATGTTGTGTCCTTGCGGACACAAACACAAAAAACAAGAGCAAGTCTCTCGACTCGCTCTTGTTTTTTGGTGCCGCTGACCGGACTTGAACCGGTACGGAGTCGCCCCCGAGGGATTTTAAGTCCCTTGTGTCTGCCTATTCCACCACAGCGGCGTATTCTGTCAGCACAACGTGCTGACAGATATTTATCATAGTGTATTTCGTGCAAAAAGTCAAGCAAAAATGTGTAGTTTTGCTCAGTTATCGATTGGCTTTCAAAGAAGCGAACAGACGCGTGTTCTTGCGCTTGACATTGGAGATAAAGATGCCTTCCCACGACACCAGGGTGACCGAGCCCATGCGGATGGGGAGGAGCATCAGTTTCATCATGTTTGAGCGCGGTTTGACAATCTTTAAGGACTCTTTCACCTTGGCATCGCTGATGATACGGCGGATCTCGGCGCGTTTCTCTTTTTTGCTCAACGTGCAGGCGGGATTGGTGATGTTCTCAACACATCCCACCACGCGTTCGACGTAACGGCGCGCCAAAAACTCGCGGGAGTTCTCATCATCGATTTCCCAATGCTTGAACAGATCAATCATCCAGCCGTGCTCTTCCTCGCGCTTGTCGTACATCTCGGGACGGTATTTTGCCGTTTCGCTCTCGGCGCGGGCGCGCATGAAGTGATAGTATTTCTTATCCGACACGACCACGCGCTCAACGTCCCGCAGCACGCTTAAGTTGAACGGGAAATCATCCCAGAACGTGAGGGGGAAACGCAGGTTATGTTCCATAATGTATTTGCCGAGATACAGCTTGTTCCACGGGGTATACAGCAGATTGCAATCGAACAGACGGTATGCGTTTTCGCGGAATTCGCGCTGTGTTGCAAACACCTGCGACGGCTGCGCGTTTTCATGTGTGATGTACTCGGTGTCGCTGTAATAGGTATCGATGAAATACCCGGTGATGACAACCTCTGCCTCGTGTTGTTCGGCGAGGGCGACCATATCCTCGAGCATCGTCGGTTCCGTCCAATCGTCCGAATCCATGAAATAGAAATACTTGCCGCGCGCCTGTTCGATCGCGACGTTGCGCGCGGTGTGCGCGCCGCCGTTTTCCTTGTGAATCACGATTAGGCGATCGTCTTTGGCGGCGTATTCGTCACAAATGATGCCGCTGCGGTCTTTCGTGCCGTCGTCCACCAAGAAGCATTCCCAATCGGTGAAGGTCTGCGCCTGCAGGCTCTCGATCGATTTGCCGACATATTTCTCAACGCCGTATACCGGCACGATGATGGAAACCAGCGGTTTGTTTGCAGCCATGGTTCACTTCCTCTTCAGAACAGTGTAGCGGTCAGCGCAAGCGCCGACTCGATCACCTTATCCATATCATAATAGCGGTATTCGGCGAGTCTGCCGCCGAA
>CAYVDQ010000027.1:0-11656 GCA_964450615.1 uncultured Eubacteriales bacterium
CATCATCACCAGCAGCCCGAAGGGCAAATCGGCGATCGACTTTGACTTTGTCAGCGTCATGGGTATCACCATCATCGGTGCGCACAACTGGGCCGCACACACGACGGTGGCAACGCCCAAAGATCCGTGGACGGTTGTCAGCGAAAACCCGTATTTCGTTGAAATGCTGGCGAAGGAACAGATATCTGTTAAGAATCTGATCTCTCATCACTATAACTACAAGGATGCCGCCGATGCGTACAATATGCTGATGGCAGACCGCGGCAGCGCGATGGCTGCTCATCTGTACTGGGAGGACTAATTATATGAAAATCGGTGTGATCGGTGCCGGATCCATTTCGGACAGACATCTTAACTCTTACAAAGCCAACCCCGACGCGGAAGTCGTGATGATTGCCGACGTCAACGAGAATCTGGCAAAGGCAAAGGCGGAAGCTCACGGTATCGCGAAGTACTGCGCAGATTACAAAGAGCTGCTCCGTGACGACACCATCGAGGCTGTCAGCGTGGCAACCCCCACTTTTACGCACTGCCAGATCGTGTGCGACGCGCTCGCGGCAGGCAAACACGTGCTGTGCGAGAAACCGCCCGCACTCACCGCCGCTGAGGCTCAGAAATGTGCCGATGCCGCTGCCAGATCCGGCAAGCTGCTGATGTATGCACTCGTGTGCCGTTTCTCGTTAGCGACACAATACCTGGCGAAATTCCGTGACACCGACGGTTTCGGCAAGATCTACTGTGCGGAAGCGACGCGCTTGTCCAGAACCTCCACCATTAAGGGCTGGTTTATTGACAAGACCAAATCCGGCGGCGGCCAGCTGATGGATGCGGCTATTCACGAGGTCGACCTCGCGTTGTGGCTGATGGGCTACCCGAAACCGAAATCCATATTGGGCTTCGCCACGGATATCAATAAAGATCTGCCGAAACAATTGGTGGGGTATGGCTCCAGTTACCAGTCTGCGGTTACTGACAGATCCGATCGCACGGTCGAGAGTATGGCAAACGGCTTCGTCACCTTTGAAAACGGCGCTTGCTTGACTGTCAACACGGCTCACATCCAGTTTACCGCCAAGACCGGCCGCTGGATCGATATTTCGGGCGAAAAGGCCGGAGCAAGACTTGAAGGCTTCCAGAACGACCTGTCCATGGTAACGATGGATCCCAACGGCTATATGACCGAGTTCAAGCCGGTATTCAACCAAAAAGCGGATTCGTTCCAGAACGAAGTGAATCACTTTGTGGATTGCTGCATCAATAACACGCCGTGCATCGTGACCCCCGAACAGGGTGTCACCTTGATGACGGTTATGGAAGGCCTCTACAAATCCGCCGAAACCGGCAACCCCATCATTTTCTAAACGTTAGACTACGCAAAAGCAGCCTTTCGGAGCATTCCGAAAGGCTGCTTTTTTATGCAATCAGGATGTTTTTTGATCGGCACGGTACTGGCCGGGTGTCATGTTCAGGTGTTTTTTGAAGATATACATAAAATATTCGAGCGAATTGTACCCCGAAGAAAAGGCGATTTCCTTGACCGAAAGGGAAGAAGAAGCAAGCAAATTACAAGCAAATTTAAGGCGAAGCGTGTTCAAATATTTGTGAAAAGTCGTGCCGACCTCGGCTTTGAAAAGCTGACCGAAATAATTAGGGGAGAGTGACAACCTATCCGCTAATTCTTCAAGTGTGATGCTGCCGCGGTAATGCTCGTTCGTATAAATGATAGCCCTCTGGATCGGCGGCGGTAGCGTTGCGTGATGCAGCGCAGTCGTTTGTTTCCTTAAAAACGCGATCAGAATTTCCTCCATGCAATTACGTACCGTAATATCGTGAAACGGCAGACCGCGGGAGGATTCTTCATTCATTTTGGATAATGTATTGACGATCTCGTCGGTCTCGCTCGGTGTAAAGCAACAGTTGAAGGTGTGAAATTCCAGATACTCGGTCAGTTTGGGGGATACCCATTCTTTCTTGAAATGCACGCTGTAGAGAACCATATCGGTAATCGCGGTCAAGCTGTGGAAGTCGTTGTAGCACATCAAATGCGAGCAACCGGCGGAGATAACGGTGGTGGTACCGTTATGGATATGCCGCGCCTGCCCCGACACGATGATCTCAAATTCATAATAGTCGTGCCAGTGAATGGGGAAGGAGGCACCGGCGGCAATTTTCTTTTTATGTACCAAAAAGCGGCGATCCGCTTGAATATCGGCAGATTGCGTGAGAATATGTTTCTTCACTATTTTCATCCCAATCGTTGATTTTCTTAATAATACCCTATTTTTCTTGAATTTACAAGAGGGTTTGCAAATGGTATTATTAAACTATGGAGGTGTGTGGTATGACAGGCTTTGATATTGGCGGAACCAAATGTGCCGTCTGTATCGGCAAGGAAGGTCCGGACGGATTTGAGATTCTGGATAAGCGCGTGATCCCCACCGATCGCACGGTATCGCCGTATGAGATGCTTGACAGGATGTGTGCCGCCGCTGTGGAAATGGGTGGCATGACCGACGTGGTCGGCATCAGCTGTGGCGGTCCTTTGGATGCTAAAGAGGGCGTGATCCTCTCGCCCCCGAACCTCCCCGGTTGGGACGAGGTGCGGATCGTCGAGTATTTGGAAAGCCGATACCCGGTGAAGGCGTACCTGGAAAACGATGCCAACGCCTGCGCGTTGGCGGAGTGGCAATTCGGTGCGGGTGAGCAATGTGAAAACATGATCTTCTTAACGTTCGGAACGGGTTTGGGCGCAGGGCTTATCCTTGACGGCAAGCTGTATGCCGGAACCAACGGCATGGCAGGGGAGGTTGGCCACGTGCGCTTGGCGGACAACGGCCCCATCGGCTTTAACAAGGCCGGCTCGTTTGAGGGCTTTTGCTCTGGTGGCGGATTGGCTCAGCTTGGACAAACTGTGGCGCGCGAACGTCTGCAAGACGGCAAAGCGGTATCGTTTTGTAAGGATTTGTCGGAACTTGGTAACGTTACCGCCAAAAGCATTGCGATAGCAGCAGATGCCGGTCACGCGGACGCCATCGAGGTATACGAACTGTGCGGCACCATGCTTGGCAAAGGACTTTCGATATTGATTGATATTCTCAATCCCGAGCGAATCGTAATCGGTAGCATATATCAGCGCAGCGAGCACCTGCTTCGTGCGGCGATGGAGCGAGAACTCCGAAAAGAATGTTTGCCCGAGGCGCTCAGCGTGTGCCGCGTTTTACCCGCAAAACTGAAAGAAAACATTGGTGATTATGCCGCTTTAGCGGTTGGTGTTATTGGTGCGAAAGGAGAA
The DNA here is from genome assembly GCA_964450615.1 of uncultured Eubacteriales bacterium. Lineage (GTDB taxonomy): Bacteria > Bacillota > Clostridia > Oscillospirales > Acutalibacteraceae > RGIG3009. Next base: position 3,293 of record CAYVDQ010000027.1, read on the forward strand.
AAATAGGATGTTGTATGAACGGTATCCCGAGCTGCAAGCGTGTAAGCAGGACATTGAAAAAGCGCTCGCCTTGCTCATCGAAACCTACCGAAACGGCGGTAAGGTGCTGGTGTGCGGAAACGGCGGCAGTGCCGCCGACAGCGAGCATATTGTGGGCGAGTTGATGAAAGGGTTTATGTTGTGTCGTCCGGTCACGGATGAACGCATTCCCGAGGAACTGCGCCGTGGCTTGCAGGGCGCGTTGCCCGCCATCTCGTTGCCCAGCCAAAGTGCCATTCTGTCGGCGTATTGCAACGACGTATCGCCCGAAATGATGTACGCGCAGTTAGTGTACGGATACGGTAAAGAGGGGGATGTGCTGATCGCACTGTCCACCTCCGGCAACTCCGCGAACGTGGTAAAGGCGGCGGAAGTTGCAAGCTGTATCGGTGTGAACACCATAGCGCTGACAGGTGCAAAGGACAGTAAGCTTTCCAAGCTTTCGACCGTCACCGTGCAGGTGCCGGAAACCGAGACCTATAAGGTGCAGGAGTTGCATCTTCCGGTGTATCATTATTTGTGCGCAGAAACCGAAAAAGAGTTGTTTTAAGGAGGAAAATACGATGAAGTATATGATCGGTTGTAACTACTGGGGTTCCAAATACGGAACCGATATGTGGAAATATTGGGACGAAGAATCCGTTCGCCGTGATCTGGAGCTCGCTTCGCAGTACGGTGTCAGCTATATGCGCGTGTTCCCCAACTGGCGCGATTTCCAGCCCATTCACTTGGTGCAGCAATGCAAGGGCGAATTCCAGCAATACCGTTTTGCAGACGATAAAAAGATCGACAACGAATTCGGCTTGGATATGGAACAGATCGAGCATTTCCGCACCTTCTGTAAAATGGCAGAAGCCAACAACATCAAATTGGTGGTATCCATCGTCACCGGTTGGATGAGCGGGCGTCTGTTTGTGCCGCCGGCATTGGAACGGCTTAACCACATCACCGATCCCGAAAGCCTGATGTGGCAAACGCGTTTGGCACGCGGACTCGTAAGATATCTGAAAGACGAACCCGCTATCGATTGCTGGGATCTCGGTAACGAGTGCAACTGCCTCGGTGTTTCTCCCAGCCGTAACGCCTCCTATCTGTGGACGGCGACCATTCGCAATGCGATCCTCTCGGAGGATCAGACCCGCATGATCATGTCGGGTATGCACGGCCTCGGCACGTATTCCAGTCAGAATCGCATGTGGTTCATCCAAGACCAAGCAGAACTGACGGACGTCTTGACACCCCATCCGTATCCGTCCCCCTCGGTCGGCGGCGATGTTGAACCGATCAACCGTCTGCGCACCACCTTGATCCCGACAACGCACGTTGCGTTGTATTCGGGCATCGGTCACAAGCCCGCCATGCTGCAGGAGATCGGCACGTTCAGCAATACGGTCGGTAATGAAAAGATTGCGGCGGATAACGTGCGCGTCAACCTGCTTTCCGGTTGGGCGAACGGCTCACTCGGTTATTTCTGGTGGTGTGCGTACGACCAAAAGCACCTCACAAACCCGCCGTACTGCATGAGCATGATCGAAAACGAGCTCGGCATGTTCCGCGCAGATTTCACGCCGAAACCCAACGCGTTCGTCATGAAAACCGTCAACGAGGCCCTCTCGAACATGCCCTTCGGCGATCTTCCCGCTGCCGAGGTAGACGCCGTCTGCGTTATTCCGATGGAGCTCCAAAGCTACTACGATGAAGTCGGTGCCACCTATGTTTTTGGAAAACAAGCGGGTATCAACGTCACGTTTGCTACCTGTGAACAGGAATTGCCCGAAGCGCCGATCTACATCGTGCCGTCCATGATGGGATGGAGTGCCATCACGCAGGAAACGTATGCCAAGCTGGTGAAAAAAGCGGAAGCGGGAGCAGCTGTGTATATGTCCACGGGCACCGGCTTCATCAGTGAGATCGAGGATAAAATGGGACTCGAATCGCTCGGCATGATCAACTCGCACGAGATGCGCGAAGCGGATTTCGGCACGTTCAAAGTGCCGTTTGAGTACGACAAGAAATTCTTGTTCCGCAGCGTCGGTGCCGAAGTCCTCTGTCAGGATGATGACGGCACGGTGATCTTCTCCAAGATGCCGCGTGGCAAGGGCGCGATCTACTTCCTCAACTTCCCCGTGGAAACGGTTGCGTGGAATCAGCCGGACGGTTTTGTTGACTATCCGTACTATAAGATTTATCAGATTTTCGCCAAGGATGTGTTGGCAAAGAAACCGGTCGTCAGCCACAACCCCGACCTCGTGCTGACCGTCCACCCGATAGACGAGAAGCGTTCCGTCATTGTGGCGATCAACTATTCCGACCGCGATCTGCCGCTCGATATTGAGCTGCAAGGAAGCCGCATCACCACCGTGTATTACGGCAATGACAAAACGGTTCCTGCCTGCGATGCGACCGTCTTTGAAGTGAAGATTTAACTTGCATACCGTCCTTTAGTGTGATAGAATAACGATGATCACACTAAAGGATGGTGTTCGTTATGCAGTATTATCCTCAAAGTGAAGCCTTTATCAAGGTGCGTGGCGGCTTGCCCAACACCTCGTATCGCATCACGCACGACAAAGCCTGTACGGTTGCCTTTATGGGCGGCTCCGTCACGGACGGTATGGGCGCCTCCGTCATCAGAGGCGGCTGGCGCACACGGGTGTTCACCCATCTGCAGGAGACGTATCCTGCCGCCACGTTCGAGCAAATCGCGGCGAACATCGGCGGCAACGGCTCGCAGTACGGTGTGTATTTCGCCCGTCAGTTTGTGGCGGTGAAGCATCCTGATTTGGTGTTTATCGAATATGCCGTCAACAACGCGTATGACGGCTGCGGCGATGCGGACACCTTGTGGATGCATTACGAAACGCTGATCCACACGATCCGTGCCGAAAACCCCTATGCCGAGATCGTGCTTGCGTACGTATCGGATTCTCACCACCGTTCCAAAGACATCATCCCCGTGCTCGAACAAATTGCGGACAAATACGGGCTGCCGTCACTGAATTACTACGAAGCCGTGATGCACGCAATGGGGGGTGCGTCGAATTGGAACAACTTTTATATCGACGGTGTCCACGCAAACGATAACGGATACGACGTGATGGCTTCAGTGGCAAACGGATTGGTCGAATATGCCATGCAGACTCCGGCAAAAACCTATCAAAAGGCAGTCACACCGCCCCCGCAGGCGCGTCTGCAGAGCGAAGCAAAGGCGCTGATTACCTCCACGCTGGATCCTGTGCCGTCGGGATGGGAAAAAGTGGAAAAATTTTCCTATGCCGGCCGCCACTATAACGGTTGTATCCAAACGACCGCCGCGGATAAACCGATCACTGTCACGTTCAAGGGCACGGATTTCGGGGTGCTGGTGGAATTCGCAAAGGATGCCGGCGTGCTGGAATACAGCGTTGACGGCGGTGCCCCCGAGGTATTGGACTGTCAGCTTAACTATTCCAACCCCAAAGCCAGAATGCTCTTAAAAAACGGAACCGACGGCGAACACACGGTCACGGTGCGGCTGAGCAGCGGTGATCGCATGGCGATCGCAGCGTTCCTTCTCAACGGAACCGTCTCAAGTGTGGAATAAGAACGGTAACAGCAGACCGAATACGAAACGGTTGCAATTTTCTTGGATTTATGATACCCTGATTTGATGAAACGATCGAAAGGATGTGCTTGTATATGAGAAAGACACTGGCAATTATCATCGCCGCCGCCATGTTGTTCACGTGTGTCGGGTGTGGGGAAGATCCCGCCGACAGTCCCGCAACCACGACCACTACCACTACCGCATCGGCTGATGTGACCACCACCGTGGATACGGACACCGCGGATCAAACGACCACTTCGTCGAGCAACTCTGCCTCTTCGTCGAAGACCACGAAAGCATCTTCCACTAAAAAAAGTACAACCGCTTCATCCGACTCTTCCGCCTCTTCGCCGAAGACCACGAAAGCATCTTCCACTAAAAAAAGTACAACCGCTTCATCCGACTCTTCCGCCGTTGCGTCGAAAGCCTCAAAGTTCAAAACGGCAAAATACAAACGGTATGGTAACTATATCACGGTGCGCGGCGGCATGAAAAACACCGGATACAGAATCGCAAACGATCTGGAACTGCGTATCTCGTTCATGGGCGGTTCGGTAACGTCAGGTATGGGCTCTTCCAGTGTGAAGGGCGGTTTCCGCACCCGCCTTATCAACTTTTTGAAGGAAGAGTGCCCCTCCGCCAAATTCACCGAAGTCAGTTCCACCTTGGGCGGCAACGGCTCGCAGTACGGTGTGTATATCACCGAGCAGATGATCGCCTCCACAAACCCCGATCTGGTGTTTATTGAGTATGCCGTTAACAATGCGTATGACGGTGTGAAGGATGAGGAAAAGCTGTGGAATCACTATGAAACGATGATTCATACGATCCGCAAAGCCAATCCGTATGCGGATATCGTACTCGTATACGTTTCCGACTCCTCTGACGTAGCGAAAAACATCATCCCCATTTTGGAGCAGATTGCGGATAAATACCAGTTGACCTCGGTGAACCTGCACCAAGCCATCACGGATTACATCAGCAGCAGAGGAGTTAAATGGTCCTATTATTACGGGGACGATTCGGTCCATCCCAACGATACCGGATACGATTTGATGGCAGAGGTTCTGTTTGGCACCATCCAATACGGTCTGAGCACGTCACCGTACACCTATGCGAAGCTGCCGTTGCCCGCAGCGAAAGGGGCGCTTCAGTCCGAGGCGAAAGCTGTCGCGGCAACCTCTTGCACCGTGCCGGCAGGATGGGCGAAATCCTCCGATTTCTCCTATGAGGACAAGTTGTTTGACGGATGCATTCAAACCACCGAAGCGGGCAAAACGATCACGGTGAAATTCAAGGGCACGCATTTCGGTGTACTGGTTGAGTTTGACACGGACGCCGGCGAGCTGGAATACAGCGTTGACGGCGGCGCGTATCAACAGCTGGATTGTGCTTTGAGTTATTCCAACCCCAAAGCGCGTATGCTGCTTGAAAATGCCGCCAACACGGAACATACCGTCACGATGCGCCTGGGCAGTGGTGCTCGCATGGCGATCGCCGCATACCTGCTCAACGGAACCATCATCAGCGTCGGATAAATTTAAAGTAAAAAGCAGGCTGACTTCGAACGGAAGTCAGCCTGCTTTTTTGTTAGGATCCCTTTTGAGAAGTATCCGCGCGCTCCGGCAAATCGGAGAATGTTTTAATGTATTTGGTGGGAGAATTGCCGGTGTACTTCTTAATCAGCTTGCTGAAATAATACACATCGGGGAATCCCACGAGCGCGCCCACCTCAGACACGGAAAACAACCGCGTTTTGAGGAGCTTAAGCGCCCAGTTGATCCGCAGATCGGTTAGATATTCCATCGGTGATTTACCCAGTTGCTCTTTGAAAATACGACGGAAATGCGTGACGCTGAGCCCGCAGATCTCGGCCAATTTTTCATTCGTGATCGTATCGTCATAATGCTGATGAATGTAGGTGAGGACCGGATACAGCCTGCCGTAAAAACGGAAACTCGATGTGTTGCCGTATTCCTCCATAATGTCGATCAAAACTTTCTCGATCGCAATACGTGCCTTCGGCAGATACCACGGTGAGCGTTCCTCCCAGATCTTGAGGATCTCGTCGAACTGCTGACAGATATACGGCTGGTTGGAAAGATCAATATGCTCAGGGAAATCCAATTTCTCAAAGGCTTTGGTAGGATGCAGGGAAAACCCTGTCGTAATATACGAAAAGCCTTCGGTTTTGGCTTGAACGGTATATTGTTGATCCTTCATTAGGAAAAGCAACGTGTGCTTGGCAAGCGGAACGGTCTTCTTGTCGCGGCCGATATACACGCCTTCACCGTCCGTTACGTACAGATACCCGTCCGAAAGACGCCCGGGACACACGTATTTGAACTCCTTATTTTCCACCTTTTTCACGATGGTGGTGATAGAGCCCACCCGTATATCGTTATAAACTTCCATACCCATTATTTAGCAATATAGCCGAGCGTGCGATGGAAATTCTTGCCCGCGAGCATGTATTTCTTCGCATTTTCCGCGAGCAGCGAAGTGGCGGGCAGCTCTTTGAGCTGATACCGCTTCTTATCCCAGCCGAACACGTAACGGACGATGTCGTTTGCCTCTGCGGCAGCCGTCTTTTGGAACAGATCGCCGAACTTGACGATATTGCTGTCGAGCGGCAGCACCTCTTTGAGCGACTCGTCCAACAACCACGAATCGCACGCAAAGTAGCGATACTCGTATTCGGGGAAATACTTGGCAAAGAACTCACGCGCCATATCGAGCGATTTCACACAGTCCTCCGTGTTCAAGGGGCCGGATGCCGGAATGTGCACGCCGATGATCGGCTCACCCTTCTTAACGCCGAGTGCCGGCACGTCGTCGGGCGCTTTGTCGAAGGCGTACTGCAATCTGCCGAGCTTGAACAGCTTCGCTTTCATGTGCCACTTCAGCCACGGCAGCTCGCCCAAATACAGCGATCCCTTGATGCCGCTCCAGATGTTGCACCAAATGGACAGATCCGATAGCGTATCCAAGAGAATATCCTCGCTGATCCCGAGCTTCTCGTAGGTTTTGCTCAGCTCCTCGCACATAAACAGCATGTTCAGAAGATTTTTCTTGCCGTCCTCGCACTCGGAGTTGTAAAACTCGATAGTCATGTAATCGGAAACCGGAATGGTGTCCAGTGCCTTGTTAAACTCGTCGTCAAAATCCTTTTCAAAGCCGATCTTATCGTACCATTTCTTGATAACCGTCTTGACCTCGGGATTTTCAAAGGTCAGCGGTCTTTCCTCGCTCACGATCGGACTCGCTTTTTTCGTTTCAGTCTTGTCCAATCCCAAAAAGCGGAGCAGGTTATTATAGTACATCTTCTCGAAGCACTCTTTACTGACACCCAGATCCAACAAAATGGAACGGTCGAGCTCCAGTACCTCTTTGGTGTGTGCGGGTTTGTAGGTGTTGACCGTCATATCCGTGCCGAACATCACGTTGTTCGCCAGATCGTAGCCGATGGTATACATCTTCTCCAGCAACTCGCGGCGGTAGATATCGGGTGTGCCGGGGGTCAGGTCGAAGTACATTTCCGCCGGTTTCCGCAGCCCGTTTGCGTGCAGGAACTTACCGTACATCGCAATACACTCGTCCACCCACGGCCAAGAGCAATGTCCCATCGAGAAGCGCAGTCCCTCAATGCCGATCAGCGCCTCAAAATTGATGGGGCGGTTGTAGGCGGAAGAAACACCGCCGTCCCACAGAATACCGGTATGGAAAAAGACGGGCTTGTCGTATTTGGCGATTTCACGTAAAAACGCCATAGACTGCTCTTCATACACAAAAAAATCGTTGCAAATGACTTTAAAGCCGAGAATACCCGCATCGACGGCAACCTTGACGTTCTCAATGGCGTTTTCCTCGTACGGATGCATATACATAATGGGGAACAGGCGCCCCTCGTAGCCCTTCGTCCACGCGAGTACCGTTTCCAAGCGCTCCTCAAAGGAGGCGTCGTTGGGGTAATTGGGGCGATTTTCCCGTCCCTCCACTTTCGGACGCGGTGAAAAGACGCAAGCGCCGTACAGACCGGCTTCTTCCAACTGCTTGATGAACGTTTCGGGTTCCGCTTTGCCGCGACGGCAATGCAGGTGCATATCAAAAATCTTCATATTGCGTTCCTCTTTCTTAGTAAATTTCCACGCACCTACATCGTAATGCCGATACGCAAGAAAGTCAAGAAGAATTGACCAAATTTCCTAATAAAAATATACCCGGCGGCTTGCTCCACCGCACAACGAAACCAAATTGATACCGCAGGGGGCGGTCCGTGACCGCCCGCAAGGCTCCCTCTGACGAGGTGGCGAAGTGACATCCCGCCGCCATCCCCAAAAACAAAAGGCCTCTTGCGGCAGAGATCCGCAAGAGGCCTTTTGAGAAGGATCGTTATTTGTCGATCGTCACGCGCACACGGCAGAAAAGATCCGTTTCGTAGTCACCGAAATTACCGGGCAGACGGGTAAAGCCGGGCTTGTGGGTGAAATACACGTAGAAATCGTGACCCACGGTGCTGAAATCGTCGGATGCCTCGTCGTCGTTGCCGACGATGGTCGAATAGAAATACAGACCAATGTCGGGGTTGGCGGTGGACAGCACCACGTGCTCGTCCCAGTTGACGCAATCGTCGGACATAAACATCACGACCTGTCTGGCGCTCTGTATAGTCAGAATGTACTTGTCCAGCGCGGAGCAGTACGCGGCGTTGCCGTGGCAGTCGTACTTAAAGCCGACCT
>CAYVDQ010000028.1:0-11582 GCA_964450615.1 uncultured Eubacteriales bacterium
TCGGCGAGACCGCCATCATTGGTGACGATTGCACCTTGTATCAGGGCGTGACGATCGGCGGTACCGGTAAGGATAAGGGCAAGCGCCACCCCACGATTGGCAACCACGTGATGGTGTGCGCCGGTGCCAAGGTGCTCGGACCCATTGAAATCGGTGATCACGTGCGCATTGCCGCAGGTGCGGTGGTGTTGCAGGACATTCCGTCGGATTCCACCGCGGTTGGTGTGCCGGCGCGGGTAGTACGGCGGCACGGCGAAAAGGTTGTGGAGCTGGATCAGGTACACATTCCCGATCCGGTAGCGCAGGAAATTCAGCGCTTAGAACAGCGCATTGACGAGTTAATTCAAAACGGAGGGAACTAATATGAAGGTTTACAATACCATGGCGAGAGAAAAGGAAGAGCTCGTCACTATCGAACCGGGTGTGGTGCGCATTTATGCCTGCGGTCCGACCGTATATAACTACATCCACATCGGCAACGCGCGCCCGCTTTGCGTGTTTGACGTGTTGCGTCGGTATCTCGAATGGCGGGGCTATACCGTCAAATTCGTGCAGAATTTTACCGATATTGACGACAAGATCATCCGCCGTGCGAACGAAGAAAATGTCGCTTACGACGTGATCGCCGAGCGGTATATAGAGGAGTTTTGGAAAGATGCCAAGGGACTTGGCGTGCGCGAGGCAACGGTGCATCCGCGCGCGACCGACAATATGAACGAGATCATTGATATTATCCGTACACTGGAAGACAAAGGCTACGCGTACAAGGCGGCAAACGGTGACGTCTATTTCCGTACCCGCAAGGATGAGGGCTACGGTAAGCTGTCGCACCAGCCGATCGACGATCTGGAATCCGGTGCGCGTATCGGGATTGGTGAAGAAAAAGAGGATGCGCTGGATTTCGCGCTTTGGAAAGCGGCAAAACCCGGCGAGCCGTATTGGGAGTCGCCGTGGAGCGACGGGCGTCCCGGCTGGCACATTGAGTGTTCGGCGATGGCACGCCGCTATCTCGGTGAGTCCATCGACATTCACTGCGGCGGTCAGGACCTCATTTTCCCGCATCACGAAAACGAGGTCGCGCAGAGCGAGTGCTGCAATGGGGTGCCGTTTGCGCGGTACTGGATGCACAACGGCTATATTAACGTGGATAACAAGAAGATGTCCAAGTCACTGGGTAATTTCTTTACGGTGCGTGACGTGGCGGAGAAATTCGGATATGAGCCGATTCGGTTTTTCCTCATCTCCTCGTCCTATCGCAGCCCCATCAATTATAATAACGAGAGCATTGAGCAGGCAAAGGCGGCGTTGGATCGCTTGTACAACTGCCAAAATGCGTTGGAATTTGCGCTGAAAAACGCGCCCGCCGGTGAAGCGGACGCGGCGGTACTCGCGTTCTGTGACAAGCGCCGTGAGCAGTTTATCAAAGCGATGGATGACGATCTGAACACCGCCGATGGCATTTCCGCCGTGTTTGAACTGGTGCGCGATTGCAACCTCATGATCGCGGGCGGACAGCCGACTGAGGGCAGCTGCAAGGCCGCACTTTCACTGTTCCACGAACTTACCGAGGTGTTGGGCTTGCTGTACAACCGCAAGACGGATGGTGACGACACCGAAATTGAAGCCTTGGTGGAGCAGCGCCGTGCTGCACGCGCCGAGAAGAATTGGGCAGAGTCCGATCGCATCCGCGATGAGCTGAAAAACATGGGCGTTGTGGTGGAGGATACACCGCAGGGCATGAAGTGGCATCGCGTATGACAAAACGGTTTGTAAAAACGCTGATCTACGCCGCGATGACGATCGTTTTTTTGGTTTTTGTATTGGTATATCATGGCGGTATGCATAAAATCGATCAGATTGATGTATCCTATTTCCAGGCACAGCGTTTTCTCTTTTTTGCCGGTGTGATTTTGCTCGGCTTCGGGATATCGTTGCGACGGCACCTGCCATCGGACGCGTTGTTTTTATCGTTGCTCGGCGGCGCACTGCTGATCGCATTTTTAGTGATGTTTTTGCTGTTCGGCGGGTTGTCGGGCGCATTTGACGCGACGGGATACGCGGCAGCAAATGCACAACTGGTGCTTCTTGACGGTGCGGTGATCGCGTGCTTTGTGCGGTGCGCGGTGCTCTGCGCGCGCTTGCGCGATGCCGTACCTGCACAGAGGTGGACGGCGCGGTTGATCTGCATGGCACTTGCCGTGACGATGATGTGCCTGATCATTATGGGATACGGTACTCGTTTTGCACAGTATGACGAAGCTGCTTCGGAGGGGTACAGCTATTCCGAGTATTAGGGGATAAGATATGTTCACAAAAGCGGAGTCTATTACGATGCAACTATCCGGTGTGCACGATACCGCTACGCAAAGAGCGGCGACACGGGTGCTTAAAAGCATTCATGGTGTTCGGTCGGTTTCGGTTGATCGGCAAAGTGCCGTGGCAGACGTCACCTTTTTGCCGGAAAAGACCACCGTGCCCGTCTTGACGCAGGCATTGGCAGAAGCCGGATTTTCGGTGATATGAAAAAAAGAGTCTCTCTCGGTTCACCGAGAGAGACTCTTTTTACCGTAGTTCTGCATATGAATTGCGCAAGGTTTCGCACGAAGTGTGGAATTTTTCGCGTTCCTCTTCGTTGAGCGCGATTTCGTGAATACGGCGCACGCCGTTACGGCAGATGACGCAGGGAACGCCCACAAACACATCGTGTTCGCCGTATTCACCAAGCAACTTGGCGGACACGGTTATGACGCTGTTTTCATCCCCTAAAATGGCTTTGGTGATGCGTGTCAGCGACATGCCGATGCCGTAATAGGTCGCATTTTTAGCATGGATGATCTTTTGCGCGGCATCACGCACCTCGTTTTCGATACGGTGCAGGTCGTCCCAATTACTGTACCCGCGCGGCGGCTCGGAACAAATATCCGCGAGCGGACGGGTGGCGATGGTTGCCCTTGACCATGGTACGAATTCGCTGTCACCGTGTTCGCCGATAACGTATGCGTGAACGTTGCGCGGATCCACCACCAACAATTCACCCAGCAAATACCGCAAGCGAGCGGTGTCCAAAGCCGTCCCGCTGCCGATGACCCGACGGGGGTTAAAGCCGGATAGGGAGCAGGTGATCTGCGTCATGATGTCAACGGGGTTGGTAGCCACCAAAAAAATGCCGTTGAAGCCGGAACACACCACCGGTCCGATAATGGAATCAAACACCTGGGCGTTGCGCCGCAACAGATCCAAACGCGATTCTCCCGGCTGTTGCGGAACACCGGCACAGATCACCACGATATCGGCGTCCTCACAGTCGCGATAATTACCGGCATAGATGCGCATGGTGGACGCAGCAAAAGCGAGGCCGTGATTGAGATCCATTGCCTCACCTTCTGCGCGCTCGCGATTGCGGTCGATGAGCACCAGTTCTTCACAAACACCTTGATTGAGCATGGCATAGGCATAACTCATCCCGACCATACCGGTGCCGACAAGTACGATTTTTCGGTTATCTCGAGCCATAAAAAATTCCTCCCGCACAATAGTATGTGTAGGAGGAAAGAAAAATAGTCAGTTTGCTTGTACGGATAAGGTATATTCTCGCGGTGTCATACCGGTCGCTTGCTTGAAATGGCGCGAAAAATACTGTACGGAGGTGTATCCGAGATGATCCGCGATCTGGGTAATATTGCCGTTGCTTTCTCTGAGAAGCGTCTTGGCACGATCAATTTTTAAGTTGCGGTAATATTCCATCACGCCTTGTCCGGTAACGGTCTTAAAGATGGTTTTCAGGTTGGTGCCGCTTTGTGCAGAATACTGGCAGATGGTGGAGAACGAGAGGTTGTCGTTTAAGTGATCCTCCATATACTGAACGATGAGGTTAACCAAGTCGTTGTCTGAGCGGGTTTTGATCGAGGAGGACGGCTTTGCGCGATCGTTTTCATATTCCGCGTGGCGAATCATATCAATCAAAAGCGTTTCCAAATACAGCGAGATGAGTTGTTCGCTACCAAACGGCGCATCGGGATTGCGGGGCATTTGCAAGGTATATGGATCCCCCAGCGGGCCGTCGAATGCGCGTCGCCCTTCCTCAATGATGCGCGCGAGCAAGTCGCGCTGACGAGCAGTGACGTAGGTGGTTTTATTTTCAAAAAATGCCATAGCGGGAGAGGAGCAAACAAAGGCGACGATCACCACGTTCGGCGCAATAATGCCGTTGGCATATAAATTGTGAAACTCGTTAGGCTTGTGAAAAACGATTTGCCCTTGTTCCAGTTCAAAGGCTTGATCGTCGGCGACCGCTTCCAGGCGCCCCTTATCCACGTATACCAGTTCCCAAAAATCGTGTTTTTCACCCTCGAACATATAATCCTTCGCGTGTTCAAAGTAGTGTACGGTGACAATAGCATCCACTGTGATCTCACGGCGCAAAACGGTGGGAACGTAATTCGGCATATTCGACGTCTCCTTTCTTTAACTATTAATCTGTTTTTTAACGGTACACCCGCGTAACGCGCTTGCTGATGGCACAGAAGGTGTCGTTCGGAATGGTGTGGCAGGCAATCGAGAAGGTTTCTACCGGCAACTCGTCTGTCCCGAAAATGATGACGGGTGTTCCCACAGAGACGTTCGGAATGTCTGTAATATCGACCAGGCATTGGTCCATGCACACGCGACCGACGTTCGGCACCAAATGCCCGTTAACGGATACGTTGAATTCACCGGAGGCGCGCCGCGGTAAGCCGTCCGCATAGCCGATCGGCAAGGTGGCGAGCGTGGTTTCGCGCGTACAGGTGAACGTATGGCCGTAACTGACGGCGGTTCCCGCCGGCACGGTCTTAATTTGCGCGATGACGGATTTGAGTGTCATGGCGGGGTGTAGCGGGACGGTGCGTGATAGATCAGAAAAGGCGGAGGCACCGTACAGTGAGATGCCGATACGTACCATATCAAGGTGCATTTCGGGGAAACGCAATGCGGCGACGCTGCCGCAACAGTGGCGTAGAGGGAAGGTAATACCGCGTGCCTCAAGCGTATCCAACAGATCGGTGAACCGTTTGAATTGAAGACGCGTGACGGCATCGCTTTGCGGATCGTCTGCTACGGCAAAATGGGTAAAGATGCCGTCCGCCTGCAAATGCGGCAACGAACAGGTGCGGACGATCGCATCAACAGGGGAAACCGATTCGTCCTGACAGAAAAACCCGACGCGGGACATACCGGTGTCAATTTTCAAGTGAACGCTGACCGTGACACCCGCCTTTGCTGCCGCTTGTTCCAACGCATCGGCATAGGAGGTGTCCAACACCGCTTGCGTGATATGATGAGCGGCAAGCGTTTCGGCATATTCAGGCGGGGTATACGCAAAGATCAGGATGGGTGCCTCGATACCGTTTTGACGAAGCTCCAACGCTTCGTCCAGGTTGGATACTCCGAAGAAATCCGCATCTTCCAGTTCCCTTGCAACACGGACGGCTCCGTGCCCGTACGCATTGGCTTTCACAACCGCCATGCAACGGCAGCCGGGGGATAGGCGATCTTTGAAAATATGATAATTGGCATGTATAGCCTTCAAATCAACTTCCGCCCAGGTGCGTCTCAAAAAATCGGACATGGTGAAAGCCTCCTTTTCAAAATTACAACTTACTCCAGTATCCAGTATAGCGGTTTTTAGGTAAATAATCAAGTGTCAATTCGGTGTCATCGGGGGCATACTATTCGCAGGAGGTCAGGGCATTGTTTGAAATCGTTTATCATTCCTTGCCTGTGAGTATATCGCATCCTGAAAGGTGTTGCAAGCAAGGATTTCATATGGTATACTATGAGAAAATCAAGGAGGGAAAATCGGCATGCGAATTGCGATTAGTGGATTTTTTCACGAAACAAACTGGTTTGGAAATCTGCTGGTGACGCCGCAGGTTTTGGCGAACGGAACCGTGAGCAAAGAAACGATGATCGAGCGCTCTAACAGCTCGTATCCGGGCGGCGTGATCGAGGAAGGCCGCGCGCGGGGGGCCGAATTGGTGCCGATCGAACGGTACGCGGCGATCCCGTCGGGTCGAATTACCAAAGAGGCGTTTGAACATGCCCGTGATACGATGGTCAAGCAGTTGTGTGAGGCGCAAGCGGAGAAACCGCTCGATGCGATCGCACTGGCGATGCACGGTGCCGCTGTTGCGGAGGGGTATCCCGACGTAGAGGGGGAGATCCTGCGGGCGATTCGCGAAAAGCTCGGCCACGAACTCCTCATCGGCGTGTGTCTGGATCTTCATGGTAACATCACGAAGGAAATGGTGTCGCTGTCCGACGTGTTGATCGGTGTGCGCTGTTATCCTCACATAGACGAACGGGAAACCGGTCGGGAAATGATGCGGCTTTTGTGTGATGCGGTGGAAAGCGGCGAGCGTCCTTGCCAACGGCTTATCAAGCTGCCGTGGCTGTTGGTGCCCGCTCATGGGTTGACCACCTCCGGTACCGGCAGTGAGGTGCGGGAGTTTTGTGTTTCTGAGGAAGCACGCGATCCGCGCGTGCTCCGCACCACCTTTTTCCACGGATTTCCGTATGCAGACATTGCAGATGCCGGCGTCAGCGTAGTGGCGGTAGCCAAAACGAAAGAAGCGGCGGATTCTGCCGCGGTGAATATCGCGCGCTATGCGTGGGATCGCCGCGAGGCGTTTACCTTGCCGACCTATTCGGCGAAAGAAGCGGTGGATATGGCACTTTCGTATGAGGAGGGTCCTATCGTCATCAACGAATCCTCCGATAATCCGGGCGGCGGAACACCCGCAGACGGTACGCATCTGTTGCGGGAATTGATCGAACGCAACATTCCGTCGGCATTTGGATATATTCGTGATCCCGAAGTGGCCAAACAGGCCGCAAAAGCCGGTGTAGGCGCACATATCTCGTGTCGCTTGGGCGGCAAGACGGATAACTATCACGGCGAGCCGATCGAGATCGCCGACGCCTACGTCCGTTCCATCTGTGACGGCACGTTTGTGATGCATACCCCCATGGGAAAGGGTTCGCGCGGATGCTACGGAACCACCGTTTGTTTGGTGGTGGGTAACGTGTCCATCGTTGTCAACAGCGGCCGAATTCAGACGTACGATGACAGCCCCTTCTATATTGCCGGTGTGGATTGGCAGCATCAGAAAATTCTGGCGCTCAAATCCACGCATCATTTTAAGGCATGGTGGGCGGATCAGGTGCCGGCGATCATTGCGTGCGATTCCCCCGGTATTCACTCCGCCGATCTGACGGGAGTGCCGTTGCAACGTGCTAACACCTCCTACTACCCGCTGGGGAATCCCACCTGGGAAGCGTAAGCGAGAAGATACGACGAATGTTGATTTGTGGCGTGTTGTTTTTCGATAACGGCACGCCGCAAATAGCATAATCACTTTTACATCAGAAAGCAGCCGCTCGGCTGCTTTTTTGTTGTTCCAAGGGCATACTATTCGCAGGAGGTGATAGTATGTCCGAAAAGAAAAAAGATTTGGAAACGCCGTTTATGATGCCGATCGGCGGCTCGCCCGAAACGGCGGAGGAAATGATCAACAAATACGGCACGTATGAAATTCAACCGACCGCCGACAGCGATCATGTGTTTCCCGCCATTGCACAAGGACTGCCGAAGAATTTTGATGAACCCATTGACAAACCGCGTATAAAGAAGATACGGAAAGGGAATGTTAACGACAAAGAAATTCTCTAACGAGGTGTCCGTATGGATTGGTGGATGATCGTCAAAGCGTTTGTGGTGGGTGGTCTTATCTGTGTGGTGGGTCAGCTGCTCATTGACCTGACAAAGCTGACTCCCGCGCGCATTCTGGTACTGTTTGTCACGTTGGGTGTGGCGCTGACGGGAATCGGTGTATACGAGCCGCTCGTCGATTTTGCCGGTGCGGGGGCAAGCGTGCCGCTGACAGGGTTCGGGTATTCGCTGGCAAAGGGCGTGCAAGAGGGGATCGCCGAAAAAGGTTGGCTCGGGATCTTCACCGGCGGACTCACCGGCACGGCGGGCGGCATTGCCTTTGCGGTAACACTGGCATTCCTGTGCGGACTATTTTTCAAATCCAAAGATAAATCATAAGTAAGGCGCACCGATCAAAATCGATCGGTGCGCCTTGTATACCATAAGGGAGCCGAACCCCACAATGCCTATGGGTGATCTTTTTGGTAGTTTTTCGTTTTTATCCTTGTCAGGCTATTATAGTTGTTCGTCCAAGTATTGTTGTTGAAGTTCTTTGCGGTACTTACCGGGCGGCACGCCGGTGGCTTTTTTGAAAATTTTGCTGAAATACTGTTGAGAGCCAAAGCCGCAGCGCTCGGCAATTTCCGATAGACTGACCGACGAATCCCACAGCAGTTTTTTGGATTCCGCTATGCGTTTTTGCACCAAAAATTCATGTGGCGTACAACCACACGCGTCGGTGAAAAGGTTGTGAAAGTAAATGGGGCTTAAATTAACCGATGTCGCAATATCTTCCAGTCTGACAGACTCGGCATAATGCTGCTCCATATACCGTTTTGCCTGTTTCACGATCGGATAATGGTTGTCGTGAAGGCGGGGCGCCTCGGAGTCGTACAGTACCAAATCTAAAAGAGCGAGAAGTTGGCTGTGAAGCAACAGGGGGCTATCGGCCTTTTCGTTCAGCAAAATGATCTCATCCAACATATCGGTCATTTTCTCAGGGTGATGGCTCCGAAAATATTCCGGTGCCGCCATCAGCCGAGCGGCAAGGTCGCCGTCTGCACAAAATTTGAGGTACATGGTTTTGAACGGCAGATAACTGTACCGCACTTGCCCCGGTTTGGCGATTTGGATATGCCATTTGCGGATGGTGTATGCCGTATCGTCCGCAAAGGTTTCGAGGCCGTCCTCCAAATAGAATTCGATTTCAAATTTCGTGGCGGTACGTTTCGGCGATACGTTGAGTGTACCGAACTCGCTGCAATCGAAATACCCGCAGGTGATATGATAAGGCAAGGTGAGCATAACGGACCCCCACAGTAAGAAAAGATAAAATATGAGTAACATTATGTCTTTTATAAAGCGGAAATTTTCTTTATAATACCATAAAAAGAGGTAATTGTAAAGAGGTGGTTACGTGAACAAAGCAACCGTTCGTGTCGGAAAACTGACAATTCCGACCTATCCCGAACCGCCGGCAGAAGAACTGCCGATGTTTGCGGAGAATCGTGTACATCAGCGTTCGTCCGGCAGACCGTATCCCAACAAAGTGGTGATGCAGGTTGACCGCAGTCACAAGGAAGACCGCGAATATACGGTCGTCACGTTGGAAAACGACTATGTGCGGATCGAAATTTTACCCGAAATCGGTGGACGAATCTATTCGGCGCTTGATAAGACTACGGGGCATGATTTCTTTTATAAGCAGCACGTGATAAAGCCGGCGCTGATCGGTGTGCTCGGTTCGTGGATCTCGGGCGGTGTCGAATTTAACTGGCCGTTTCACCACCGTGCCTCCGGCTTTATGCCGTGTGATTTTCACACCGAGCATCAGGAGGACGGTACCGCCGTTTGCTGGCTTTCGGAGCACGATCCCATTGACCGTATGAAAGGGATGGTGGGCATCGTGTTACGCCCCGACCGTGCCTATTTTGAAACGCGCATGCGGTTGTATAATCGCACCGACACGGAGCACTCGTTTTTGTGGTGGGAGAACGCGGCGGTGCCGGTCAACGAGCGGTATCAGATCTTTTTCCCCGCCGACGTCAGCTACGTGAATTTTCATTACTTAAAATCCCGCACCACCTATCCGATTGCCGGGAACGGCGTTTTTAACGGGATCCCCATGACATCGGATCGTGATATTTCGTGGCATAAGAACACGCGAGAAGCGACCTCATATTTTGCGGCGGCGTCGGATTACGATTTCTTTGGCGGGTACGATCACGGCAAGCAGTGTGGTGTGGTACATATCGGCGACCATCACGTATCGCCGGGCAAAAAAATGTTTACGTGGGCGTACGGTCAACTGGCGAAATCCTGGGAGAACGCGCTGACCGATACCGACGGTCAGTATGCGGAACTGATGGCGGGCTCGTATTCCGATAATCAGCCGAATTTCTCGTGGCTCGCACCGTATGAAACCAAACAGTTTTCGCAGTATTGGTATCCCATTTCGCGCGTGGGGGCGCCGACCTTCGCGAACCTTAACTGCGCGTTGCGTTTGGATAAAGAAAACGACAAACTGTACGTCCAACCGACTGCACGCTACGAAAACGCCCATATTCGCGTGCTTGACGGTGAGCGGGTGTTGATGGATGCGACAGGTGACCTGACCCCTGAACAGTGTGCCGAGTTTGCGTGTGCGGATCTGCCGGCGTTTGTTACGGTGGAGATCACCTGTGGCGGGGAAACGGTAGCGTATTATCAGGAAAAACAATACGACAAATTCGTGATGCCGGAAGTCATTACGGATATGCCGTCAGCCGCGGGGATGAACAGCGCAGAGGAATTGTATTTAGCGGGCGTGCACGTGGATCAGTACCGCGATCCCGCGGTCAACCCCGACGCGTATTGGAAAGAAGCGTTAAAGCGGGATATTCATCATGTTCCGTCGCTGATCGCGATGGCGGGATACGAATATAACCGATACGCGCTTGACAGTGCAGAGCACTATGCGCTTCACGCGATTGAACGGTTGAATCTGTACAACGAGCGACACAAAAGCGGCGAGGCATACTATATTTACGGCAAAATTTTAGAAGCCAAGGGGGACGTCGACCGCGCTTACGATTACTACCATAAAGCCGCGTGGGCGGCGGATGCCGTGGCGCGCGCGATGACGCGGATCGCCGTTATTGACGTGAAGCGTCGTGATTTCCAAAAAGCGGTCGATCACGCGCAAACTGCACTGGATTACGGCAAGCACAATTCGTTGGCGGCGTCGGTTTGGGTGATTGCTCAGCGGGAGCTCGGCAACAGCGAAGAGGCTGAGGCGAAGCTTCGCGAGCAGCTCAAACAGGATCCGCTGGATCATACGATGCGGTATCTGGCAGGCGCAGAGGATTTCTATACCGTCATGGACAGCGATGCGGCACAGACCTGCTTAGATATTGTTTTTGATTTCATGGCAATGGGTCGGTATGACGATTGCATCGCGGTACTTGACGGTGTGATCAAGAACGGCAATGCTAACAAGATGGTGTATTACACGTTGGGGTATGCCACGTTCTGTGCCGGCAGGGACGGTGCGGATGCGTATGCCAAGGGCGCTACGGCACCGCTCGGTGCCGCGTATCCGGTGCGGCTTTGGGAAAAGCGCGTGTTGGAGGACGTCGTCCGTCGCACAGGAAACACAGATGCCAACATGCTGCTCGGTTGCTTGCTGTACAACAAGCTGCACTACACTGAAGCCGCCGCGCTGTGGGAGGGCTGTGACGACTATATTGCCACACGCAATTTGGCGGTGGCGTATTTCAGCCATTTGAACAAGCCGGACGAGGCGCTCTCGCTGATGCAGCGGCTGCTTGCCGAGCGCCCGAACGATGAGGAGTTGCTGTACGAAACCGTCTGTTTGATGGATAAGATGAGTGTCGCACCCGAAGAAAAGATCCGC